>CAYLTH010000023.1:16500-17590 GCA_964386485.1 uncultured Bacteroidales bacterium
GTCAGAAAAGAAAATATTGTCATGTTTGAACCTATCCGGGATCTCGGAGAAATGGCTACTGACTATATTGCCACCACCCAATCCGCCAAATCCGCTGCTTTCCCAAAAGTCGACAGGATCCTGAAGTATGAAAATACCAAACAGGGACCGAAATTCGAAGGGCAGAATACCGGCGTATTTCCCGAAACTGTGGTGCTCGGTCAACGGCCATGCGATGCTGCAGGATTTGATTCCCTCACCGCCATTTTCAACTGGGATTACAAAGACTCTTTGTACAATGACCGTCTGGCGCGAACCACATTTATCGGCATCAGTTGTGCCAGATGCGATGATTATTGCTTCTGCACTTCGGTTAAAGGTTCTCCGGGCAGTACACACGGAAGCGATATCCTTTTAACGGAGACCTCTGCCGGCACCTATCTGGCCGAGATTATCACCGAAAAAGGAAATGCGCTTGTGGCTGCCAATCCGGCTGCTTTTCAGGCTGATTCCGGTATTGAGAAAGAAAAGTTCCTGGCGGATGTGCCTGTAAAATTCAATCTCGATGATGTGGTGGCCAAATCAACCGCCAATTTCGAACACGAATTATGGCTCGAACAAAGCCTGCGCTGCATCGGTTGTGGTGCCTGTGCCTATGTTTGTCCAACCTGTGCCTGTTTCGATATTCAGGATGAAACCAGCGGAGAAAAAGGACAACGTGTGAAACTGTGGGATTCCTGTGGATTCGGACTTTTCACCCTGCATACTTCCGGTCACAATCCGCGCGAAGTTCAGAGTCAGCGCTGGAGACAACGTATTATGCACAAATTCAGTTATATGCCCGACAGGCTTACTGTTGTCGGATGTGTTGGTTGTGGTCGCTGCAGCCGTGCATGTCCGGTTGATATGAACCTTAGTGAACATCTGGTCAATATTGCGGAGGCTTAACCATGCAGAATGATAATGTATATCTACCCTATCTCATGACGATTGAGCGGGTAACCGAAGAAGCTCCTTTTGTAAAAACCTTCCGTCTGAAGTTTGTGAATGAAGAAGAAGGGAAACAGTTTAAATTCAAAGCCGGTCAGTTTGGCGAATACAGCGTTTTTGG
>CAYLTH010000023.1:17690-31077 GCA_964386485.1 uncultured Bacteroidales bacterium
TTTACGAGAGCTGAACTGAAAGGGATCCCGGCGGAATACTAGGAAATGTGCTGATGTGCAAATGTGCAAATGTGCTGATGTGCTGATTGATTTGGTGATTTGGTGATTTGGTGATTTGGTGATTTGGCTGGCAGCACATCCGTCTTGCATCTTGAAAAACCTTCTTACTGGAATCTATTGGCTTGGTTATCATCTTGTTAAGGATGGGGAATGGGCATTCAAATCAAAGTCTTTCAATCAATTTGGATTTTACCAGTTCAAAAGCATCGTTTGAATTATAAAAAACATCCGGTCTGAGTAATGCAGTTGTATCTCCTAAAAATTCAGAATCTGATAACTTAGCTTCTAAATTAATTAAAAATTCTCCTTTTGATGGCGTATTCCCGACGGAGAATTGCATGTATTTTTTATAGCAATATAACAGGGATTCAATATCGAGCTGTGGATTATGCATAATAGACAGGTAAAGATCGAACAGATCGCGACCTTTCTTTCGTTGGTATAGAGCCCTGAGTTTTGTTCCGAGTAATTCCTCCAAAAAATACGAAGGAAGCTCGCATTTACCGGTAAAATAGTGAGATTTAACCTCAAAGGCGAATTTTGCAAGCCCCAATATCGTAAAATGTTCCCTGGTATTAATTTCAACCTTTAGTTTAAGTCTGACTACCGGAGCAAATTCGGAATCAAAACGAAAAACTACACGGGTACTGTGTTCCCGGATATCAACAGCCGAACTACCTAAAAACCCCAAAGCTGACTGAAGCCGCGAAATGGTTTCCTTAATTGGCTCTGAACGAATTTGAACCAAATCAATGTCTTCTGAATACCGGGGCTGCGGATTCGAAAAGAGTTTGTGTAAGGCGGTTCCTCCTCGAAAAGCCAGACTGTCAGCTAACCATTCATCTGAAAATATCTCGACCAAAGCTCTGGAAATAAGAAGATCTTGTTCAACTTGCTCATTGGTTTGCCAGGGAACATGCTGACTCCATTCTGTAATATAAGCCTGTGGTATCATTCTTCAATCTCTATTTGCAAATTAACAATCACATTCCAGCGGTTGTCTGAAGAAAATCCGGTTTTAATTTTACCAGCTTTTAACGGGATACGGAAGAAACGGAAGTTTTCATTTACCATTGCCTGAAACAAAGCATCTGCCAGCTCCCTCTTTTTGCATACAGTCTCCAATACATAACCTAATCGCTGCAATGAGGTAATATGGATATGGTGTAAAAGGCTTGAGGAAAAATCAGAAGTGCTGATTTCATCTGAAAGTTCCTTCAAAACAATGGCAGCACGGGTCATTCCTCCTATCCTTTTTTCGAACTGAATTAAATCACAGGCGGTTAAAACTGCATTGGAAATTTTCATATAACCAGCTTCTGTCTTTCGGGTCTCAATCAGAGCATCTGGTATCGTCCTTACACTTATATAGTTGATTTTGAGTCCCTTCTTTATAGTTGGACGCAAAACAGGAAAGCTTGTCATCACAAAATACTCTTGTGGCTGCTGATGTGATGATCCATGATATACGGCTGCATTAAGTAGTGAAATATAATACGCTCTAGTGAGGTGCTTCATGAATGCATCAATGAACAACGGGGGTGGCAATATGCCTTTTGAGCTATATTGAGGTGTGATAATCAGATAATAACCTTTATACAATGAAACAATCTTTCCGCGTGTACAAAGCCGGTTTAAACCTCTTTTAATGGCAATTTCTGTCATTCCTGTCAGTTCAATCTGCAGCATTTCTCTGGAAAATGAAAAGAGTCCCTTTGACAAAAGCACATCAAGCCATTGGCTTATTGATAATTCATTCCTGGTTTTCATTTTAAAGTAATTTTTTGCGAAAGATACCACAATTCGGTACTTTATGCAAATTATTTATTCATCCAATTCATCCGCACAAAAGCATATCTGCACAATTGCACATCCTATTTGCATATTGGAGAGCTTTCTTACTGAATCTATTGGCTTGGTTATCACCTTGTTAAGGATGGGGACGGCGCATGGATTTTCTTTAAAACACATAGAGAGATAGGAAACAGTAGAGAACAATAGGATTTTTTTGGCACATCAATCTGTTTCTTCTTAAAATGCTGATTACGTTTTATTGACTACTTTTGTGATAGCATCAATAAAAACATCAACCTTCTTTCGTCATGAAGACCTATTCCATCACCATCCCTGATAATAAAGAAAATCTTTTTGTAGAATGGATGAAAAGCATTTCGTTTGTAAAAAAAATCGAAGTCATCTCTGATATTGAAATTCCGGAAGAGCAGAAACAACTGGTCCGACAACGAATGAAACAAATGGAAGAACATCCGGAAAGCATGATGAGTTGGGAAGATATCGAAAACAAGATCAAGCTCTGAGATGGCTTTTAAACTTACTCTTGCTGCCGAAGTTTTCGATGATCTTCAACAAAATATCGACTGGTATAATGAAAAACAGCCGGGATTAGGCAAACGGTTCTATCAGTCTGTCCAGACACAAATCTCCCGAATTAAAAAGACACCTTACAGTATTGCAGTGCGTTATGAAGATATTCGCTGTGCCACAGTGAAGGGATTTCCGTTTCTTATTCATTACAGGATATATCCCGAATTAGCAAATATCCGAGTAATTGCAGTCTTTTCAACAGATAGAGATCCTGAAAAACCCAAAATGCGCAGCTAAATATTTTCAAAGCTATCAATCTGCAAATGAAGCTGATAGGCGAAAACGATGTGCTGATTTGCTGATGTGGAGATGTGCGTATGTGCTGATTTTTGAAAAATAAACCATTATAAATTACCCCAGCGCTTTAGCCTGGGGTTGGAAGACCAGAGCATCACAAACCCGACGCGGCAAAAGATTGTCAGATCGATGCTGTTTGTTGGGAGGGTTGGGAATAAGCGAAATCGATCCCGGTGAAGGTAGTTGGAGATTGGTCATGCTTGTTCTGATTACTGCCCGGCCAAAAGCTTTTTTGTCCACGAATTACACGAATGGCACGAATTCATTTGCATTTCAATCTACACAATTGCACAAATGCAAACCTGCACAATTGCACATCCGTTTTGCATCCTGGATAATCTGCTTCACTGAATGTTTTGGTTTGGGAATCTTTTTGGTAAGGCTGTGCGGACGCTAGATTTTCTTTAAAACACATAGGGAGATAGGAAACAGTAGAGAACAATAGTTTTTCTAATCAATCTGTCCTGATATATTTGCCAAATTTCTCCTTCCTTTATCCAAACAACAGAACAATCTTCCAGATTCAATTTTCAAAGTTATCAATCAGTAAATGAAGCAGATATGCAGGCTTTTGTGTGCAGATGTGCATATTTGCTGATGTGCTGGTGTGCAAGCCGATGTGTTATCTTAAGACATGCAATGCACTAATAATCTGATTTTTGCCACAGATCTGACCGGCTGGAGAACGGAAGCGGATGATGACGGTATAGATGCCGAAGGGAGATAATTCGCCATTATACCGGCCATCCCAGCCTTGTAGTATATCCTGACTCTGAAACAGAATCTGTCCCCAGCGGTTGAGTATGAGCATCTCGAAAAATTCGAGCTCAAATCCGCATTTGGCCATAAATATATCATTGCGCCCATTTCCATTCGGACTAAAGGCGTTGGGCACAAATACACAGCCGGTTATTCCTATATTCAGTGTATCGGATGCCGGACAACTAATATCTCCTTCCGGCGCATGATGATCGGTCTCGACCCGGAGCCAGACTATTCCTTCTTCTTTCACTAAAATGCTGCGCTCCTCTGCTCCTGTCGACCAATGATAGCGATCCATATTGGCCGGTCCATTCAGAATAATCTCATTTCCAAACAGTTCATAACGATCCGGACCGAGATCAAACCAGGGAGTCGGCACTACATTAACTGTTACTTTCCCGATATCATAACAGCCGGGAGCATCGGTGGCCGTAACGGTGTAGAGTGTCGGGAAATCCGGATATACGATCAGCGTATCTTCCATCCCCAATCCATCACTCCAAAGATATGCACGGGCACCCCGGGCAGTCAGCATAGCACTTTGTCCCTGACAGATCAAAACAGGATCGGCCTGTAAACTGATCTGCGGAGCCGGTCGGATGATGATCGGGAAAAAAGCGGTGTCGGGACATCCATTGAGTGCCGATTCATAGATATAGCGGCCGGCAAAAGTACCTGTCCCAAATTGTGAGGGATATAATGTTGTTACCGGCTGCTGATTCAGATAATAAATCCCACCCGGGGGAGAACCGAAGTCAAACAAAACCGGTTCCTGCGATACACAAAAGGTATCGGGTGGCAGAACAGACGCGGTTGGAGCGGAATTAATGACAATTTCGACGGTATCTTTATCCACACATCCTTCCTGATCACTCAAAACCAAAATGATTTCGAAGAGTCCCGCACCGGCCAATGGCGGATAAAAGACCGTGCCCACCAATCCGGTTCCGGACAATACTCCTCCCGGAGGAACCTGTGAACCAAAATCTACCGGCTGACTGTTGTCGCACAAATCGGGTAAAGGATCCA
Source organism: uncultured Bacteroidales bacterium (assembly GCA_964386485.1). GTDB lineage: Bacteria > Bacteroidota > Bacteroidia > Bacteroidales > CAIXZF01 > CAIXZF01. The sequence continues at coordinate 22,224 of CAYLTH010000023.1, forward strand.
GATGTGCCACCGGTGCTCCAAAAAGCCGGAAACTCCGGTAGGCGGCATTGATGCAGGAATCTTCATCCACATAGGTGTAGGTAATCAATACGGTATCCACTCCGGCCGAATCCGGATAAAATTTGCCTTCAAAAACACCCGGACCAGAATAGTTTCCGCCCGCAGGATGACCGCCTGTCAGCATAACCGGCAAACTATTGGAACAGAGATCCGGAAGGCTGTCGAGACTGACCTTCGGAATAAAATTCACAACACTGTCGCAGATTACAGCTGTTATTCCCGCTGCATCGGTTACGGTCACACAGTAATACCCTGCACATAAACCGCTGGCCGTGACACCGGTTTGCTGAGCCGGATCGTTCCAGGCATAGGTGTATGGCGGCGTTCCACCCTGTGCCGTTACAAAGAGCTTACCGGTACACGTACTTAAACCTGGCTGAACACAGGTCGAATTGCAATAACCCATCGTGGGCAGACCCGGCTGCTGGTACATCCAGCTTCCGCCATCGGGAATGCGGCGGTATGAGCGACCTATAACCGGATCATAATTAAAGATGTAGTTTTTTTTATCATTCGGAATCCCGCTGAACGGAGACAACCAGCCCGTGTAAGGGCAGTCGGCATTGGGTGTACAGGGAGGGGCATTCAGGTCGCTGAAACTCAAATCATTCCAGTAAATTGCATCTTCCGGATGTCCATTGGAATTGTAAAAAGCAAACCACCCCCCAACATTCGGGAACCACAGGCGAAATCCGCCTCCCACGCAAATATGCTGGTTTTCTGACACCGTGATTTCAATGCAGTTTCCACCGTTCTGGATGAGGAGCGTATCGTGGACCTCCGGTGCCATTTCGCCCCGGATCAGAACGAAACCCATGGGCGGGACAATCGTACCGGGCGGTAATTCAAAACCTCCGCCAAAATGTTGCTCATCATCCCAGGTATTGTTTCCGAGAAAATAGCAGGAAATATCAATGGAATCGCATTTATTGGCATTATAGAGTTCAATCCATTCGCCCCGGCATTGTGTCGGAGAAAAACCGGGACCGACCCCTGCCATGGAGCCATCACCGTTTTCCGGTTTAATCATCACTTCATTGATGAGAATGGTCGGGCCGGTATAGTTACAGCCATTTCCGTCGCATAATTTATTGGTATCGCTGAATATTTCCAGGCTGATCTGGGCAAATCCCATCAGCGGCAGGCATGAATGAAGAAATATAAACCCGTATAAAATGCAGGTTTTCAATGGCATGGCATAAAAAAGTGAAAATCTTTTCATTTGATATTCATATAAATGCCACACCCATAGCCGTGTCAAATATACAATGAAACGAAAGCAAAATCAAGATTTCAGGGATGATTTTTTGTATAATCATTCTAAATAAGCCGTTTGGCTTGACATCCGGCAGTTGAGGGTGTATTTTTGAAAAAATTAACACATATAGCTATCTACATTTATCTATGCGCAAACCCAACTTAAAAAACATATGAAATTTCCAAAAACCTTTTACAACTGGATAAGCATAACCGGCTTTATCCTCTGCGTCAACAGCCTGATTCTCATGCTGATTCTGTTTCTGGTGGCGCTGATGTCGAGCACCAGTAACTCCTACACGGGAGTATTTATTTACATTGTATTGCCGGCATTTCTGGTGATTGGTTTGCTGTTGATTCCCATAGGAATGTTGTTCCGGTTCCGTAAGAAAAAAGAGGATGTAGAAGTTGTAAAACGCTGGCCTGTAATGGATTTGAATGTAAAACAACATCGGAATACCCTGCTGAAGGTTTCGGTGGTTACCTTTCTTTTTCTGGTTGTATCGGCGATGGGGAGTTATCAGGCCTTTCATTATACAGAGAGTGTGGAATTCTGCGGCACTTTGTGTCATCAGGTGATGGAACCTGAGCATACCACCTATCAGAATTCGCCGCATGCCCGCGTGAAATGTGTGGAATGTCATGTGGGTGAAGGAGCCGACTGGTATGTAAAATCCAAACTCAGTGGATTATACCAGGTCTATAGTGCATTTTTTGAAAAATATCCACGTCCGATTGTTACGCCTTTGCATAATCTTCGTCCGGCCCGTGAGACCTGCGAAAAATGCCACTGGCCACAGAAATTTTATTCGCGTAAACTTCGCAGTCAGCGCAGTTATCTTGCTGATTCAATGAATACGGAGTGGGATATTGATATCCTGATGAAGATAGGTCCGACCTACAGCGCAATGGGGCTGCAGGAAGGGATCCACTGGCATATCAACCCGGATTTCAAAATTGAATACATAGCCGGTACGTTTGACCGTGAAAGCATTCCCTGGGTTAAGATGACGAATCTGAAAACAGGCAAGGTAACGCTTTATGAAAATGAGGAAGAACCGCTGGAAGCAACAGCCATGGATACGCTGGAACACCGCACCATGGACTGCATGGACTGCCATAACCGTCCTTCGCATTTGTATCGTTCGCCGCCGGTATATATCAACAATGCCATGATCGCCGGACTGATACCGAAAGATCTTCCGCATATCAAATTTGCAGCGATGGAAGCCTTAAAAGCTCCTTTTGAAGACAAAGCCGTAGCTCTGAAATACATTCATGATACCATCATTTCGCTGTACAAGACTGAATATCCGGATGTCTATACGAAAGAAAAAGGCCGGATTGAAAAGGCTATTGGTGCGATCCAGGGTGAATATCAGAAGAATGCATTCCCGCACATGAAAGTAAATTCGACTACTTATCTCAATCATATCGGGCATCTTGAGTCGATGGGCTGTTTCCGCTGTCACTCGGGTAAGCATAAGACCAAAGAAGGTGTGGCAATCCGGAATGATTGCGATTTATGTCATACCTTTATCGGTCAGGGAAAGAAGGGTGAAATGAAATACGCCAATGTAAATGAGTCGATGGAATTTATACATCCGGTGAATGTCAAAGACAAATGGAAAACAGGCTATTGCAGCGAATGCCATGCTGCTTTGTACGAATAAGCTTCGGATGACCGGATGAAAGTTCTGCTTACCGGATGTACCGGCTATATTGGGAAACGACTGCTGCATCATCTGGCAGAACGGGGCGATTCGTTAACCTGCTTTTCGCGGAATCCCGACCGCATTGTCTATCCGCGAAAGTCGGAACAGGGAATCGTGAGTTTCAAGGTGGATCTGTTTAACCCGATCCCCGAACGGCTTCGCTCGCTCGAACTGGATGTGGCGTTTTATCTGGTGCATTCGATGACGTCTTCGATCAATAGTTTCGAAGAAGAAGAAGCGGTTACGGCTCAGCATTTCGCTGATTTCATCAAACATACGAATTGCAAACAGATCATTTATCTCAGCGGGATCTCCAATTCTGAACATCTTTCGAAACATTTATCATCCCGCAAAAATGTGGAAGCTGTATTGCAATCATCGGGTGTTCCGCTGACTGTATTGCGGGCCGGGATTATTGTGGGCTCGGGCAGTGCTTCTTTCGAGATTATCCGTGATCTGATGGAAAAACTGCCGCTCATGATCACGCCGAACTGGGTCAAAACCCTGTGTCAGCCGGTGGCTATCCGGGATGTTCTGAAATTTTTTACCGGCTGTATGCTCAATGAAGCCACCTTTAATCAGGTTTTTGATATCGGAGGGTCGGAAATATTGAGTTACAAGGAGATGCTGATGCAATATGCGGAAGTCAGAGGACTGAAACGAAAAATATACACGGTGAATTTTATCAGTCCGCGCATCTCCTCCTACTGGCTGTATTTCGTCACAACCACCTCCTATTATCTGGCTGTTAATCTGGTCAACAGCATGAAGATAGAAGTGGTTTGCAAAGACAACCGGCTTCGTGATATGCTTGGTATACAAACGGTTACCTATCGGGAAGCGGTAAGTCAGGCGCTTGAAAGGATCAATCTGAATACGGTGGCTTCGAGTTGGACGGATGCCTTGTATTTCAAGAAAAAGGACAAGCAATTATTTGATTATATGGAAGTTCCGCAATTCGGCGTATTAACGGATGAGCGGATCCGAAAGTTGAAAGGCAGTCCGACCGAAGTTTTGGACCGGATTTTTGGCATTGGAGGAAACAACGGCTGGTATTTTATGGACTGGACCTGGCGGATCCGGGGGAGTGCCGATCGCCTGGTAAAAGGTGTAGGCTTGCGTCGTGGCCGAAGGAGTCCGACCGAATTATTTGCCGGAGATGCCCTGGATTTCTGGCGAGTTCTGGTAGCAGAACGCCAGAAAATGAGGCTCTTACTTTTCGCGGAGATGAAAATCCCCGGAGAAGCCTGGCTGGAGTTTAAAATTACGCGACAGGGTGATGGCTGGATTTTTACCCAAAAAGCCACGTTCATGCCCAAAGGTCTGAGCGGACGTACCTATTGGTATGCCCTGCTTCCGATACATATTTTTATCTTCAAAGGCATGGCCGATCGCATTGCCTGGGGGATAAAATCAAAGAAAAAATTAACGCAATCACTTAAACCGAATCCATGAATTCAATCCTGTTAAGCATTTATGAAGGCGACAAAAACGGATTTCTGATCATCGCCACGCTGGTATTCATCGTTTTGATATTGGGATTTCTGTTCAATTTCTTCACGATTTTCCTGCGATTTTTAAATGCCAAAGGATGTTTTGCCGCACTCCTTCTCACCCTGATTGGATTTCCTTCTATCCTTATTTTGCTGCTTTCAGGAGGATACACCAAAACCACGATTGTGATCACCATCCTTTCCGTGATCGGCGTTATTACAGGATATATCACCCGGGATACCAAAGGAAATACCGGAACATTCGGGTATTTTCTGATGATATTGTCGCTCATTATTCTGGTGATAACCGTATTTGCCGGCGGGCTTTTTAATTTGTTTTAGGCCAGAGAAGATTGATTTGATGATTTGGAGATTTGATGATGATTTGATGATGATATATATGATTGAAATGTATTGCAAAAAACCGGAGACTGTTCTGTAAAAACAATCTCCGGTTTCGGATTGCAAGGAAGTTATGCAAAAAGAACTATACCGCTAAGGTCTCCTGAAACAACTTCGTCAGACTGTCGCATCCGTAATCAAACAGGCGGTTATAATCATCCGCAGTTGTGTACACAAAGCGATCTTTATCATTTTTCAGTTCTGGTGAGAAAATACGGAATGCTTCGGATAAAACTTCTTCCGTGGTATTCAGTCCGTTGCTGCCAAAACCTTTCAGCAGGCTTATCAGCTGCTGAACCGAGTCCTGACCTTCTTTCACCGGTAACACCGCATCAAATGGTTGAATTACATGCTGTGTATTGCTGAAACTGCCACCTGTTTCGGCCGGGATGCTGGCGGGCATCACGAGATCGGCTTCCAGCGTGGTTTCGGTCAGGAAGTAATCCTGAACAAGCTTAAATGAGGCTTTATTCAGCCAGGATTGTACGATCGATTTATCTGTGGCACAACCCAGTGGATCTTCCCCGAAAATAAACAATCCGGCAAAATCTCCCTGATTCAGACCCTGTAACAGATCTGTTTTAACCAGCGTTTCCGGTTGAATGCCCCAGACTTCAGCACTGCGGGACCGGGCTTCATCATGAGTAATGCATTGCATACCCGGTAAATAAGATGAATGTGCACCCATATCATACAAACCATGGCTGTTATTCTTCTCTTTCAGCGAAATGAGACCATTGGAAGTCTTACCCAGCTTGCCTGTCAGCATGGCCAGATTATGCAACTCCCGGCAGCTGGCCGTTCCCAGTTCTTTTTCCGAGTATACAATGATGGCATTCATTTCATTGTTGAAGGCTTTGGCAAATTCAATCACTTCATCCATGAATTTTACACCGGAATCAGCTATCAGTTTGCTGAAATCTTCCTTCATTAACGAAGACTTGTATTCCTCATATCCGATCGTATTATCATTGATATACAACTGATTATGAAAATCATTGGCCACCAGATAATAATTTACAGCCTTGATAAAATGATAGTAGGATTTAATCCGTCGCACATCGTTCAGCTTATATTCCATTGAGGAATGATCGAGGGTTGTAATCAGTTCAACCGGGATATTCTTATGAAACGCTGCATCCTGGATCATGAAACCGGCAACTGCATTATCCTTGTTGATTTCGGTACCGATCATGAAGATTTTGCTGGCACCACCGATCTGGTCAAACGGGACATTTTTTGCCGAATTGAAGGCGTAGTTTTGTCCGAGATAATGAAAACTCCCCACATTAGGACTCTTCACTCCTACTCTTGCCAGCTTCTGAATCAGGTACATTTCTTCATTGGTTAAACGAGCACCGGCAAAAAATGCGTTTTTCGATCCGGCTTGTTTCATCTTATCGGTGATGATTTCGTATGCTTTTTCAAAGGAAATTTCTTCAAATTTTCCGTTCACTTTCAGCATAGGCTTGCGGATCCGGTCGGCCCGATTTATATACTGATACCCGAATTTGGCATAACGACAGAGGTTCCCCAGTTCATTAACCTGACCATTACGACCGGTGACGCGCATGACGAAACCATTTTTATGTTCGTAACTGATCTCGCAACCGACTGAACAATAATTACATATGGTTGGAGCACTGCTCAGTTTCACCGGACCCGGTTTAAACGGAACATTTTCGGTAATGGCACCGGTGGGGCAGGTTGAGATGCACAAACCACAGGATTCACAGGAGGTTTCCTGCAGCGAATTGCCCATGCTCGGCGCCACGAACGTATCATATCCGCGGTTCACGAGTCCCAGGGCATTAGCACCAACTACTTCGCGACAGATCCGGATACAACGGGAGCATAAAATACATTTGTTGTTATCGATTTCGATATAGGGATGACGGAAATCGACCTTATACTCCTTGTATTCACCCGGAACGCGTTTTTGGTCAGCCTTGTACTCAGTGCCATAGCGCTTAAGGTCGCAGGTGTAATACTCGGTACAGCCGCATTCGAGGCAGCGCTTCACTTCCTCTTCGGCCTGGAATCCTTCATATCCCAGTTCTACCTCGTTGAAATTGAGACGGTCCGAGGGATCCAGCGTGGCCATTTCCTGTCGGTGCTGATTTTCAAAGTATCCCACATAATCGTCTTTCTTTTGTTCTTTGAAATGATCGCGGCGGCTGATGAATTCTTTTTCAGGAACTTCGATGGGCATACCCATGAGATACTGATGACAACTCCGGGCAGCAATTTTGGCCTGTCCAACGGCCTGAATCAAAGTAGCCGGACCTGTTACGCCGTCACCGGCAGCAAAAAAGGACGGAATCCCCATTTGCAGCGTGTTTTTATCGGCATCGAGATCGCCCCAGCGATTGGCTTTAACTTCCTGTCCGTCAGTATAATGCTGGTTAATATCCTGCAGAAACGCAGTATCGGTTTTCTGACCGATGGCAGCCAGGACATAATCGAGTTCGATCTCATATTCAGAACCTTCTACCGGAACAGGGCGGCGGCGGCCGGAAGCATCGGGTTCACCGAGTTCCATACGCTGGCAGGTAACTGATTTCAGTTTCCCGTTTTCATCTTTATTTACTTTGGTAGGATTAGTCAGGAAGAGGTATTTTACACCTTCGAGTTTGCTTTCATGAATTTCGATCGGGTTGGCAGGCATTTCGGCCTCGGTGCGGCGATAGATAACCACAACATCAGTAGATCCGCAGCGGATGGATGAACGGCAGCAGTCCATGGCCGTATTCCCTCCTCCTACAACAGCAATGCGTTTGCCGCGGAAGTCGTAGCGTTCGCCCGTCATTTCCATATCCCGGAGAAAATCAACACCGGAAAGCACATTCCCGGCATCATCGCCTTCGCAGCCAATACCAGTTCCCTTCTGCGATCCGATGGCCAGAATGGTTGCATCGTATTTTGCCTTCATATCTGCGAACTTCAGATTATCACCCAGTCGCTGGTTGTAGTGGATATTGACACCCATCTCGGCAATGTTGTCGAACTCCTTCTGCAGCAGGTCGTTGGGAAGACGGTATTCGGGAATCCCGTATCGCAGCCAGCCTCCGGGCTTAGGTCCGCCTTCAAATACATCCACCTCATGCCCTTCCTTGCGCAGGAAAAATGCAGCAGATATCCCGCCGGGACCTGCTCCGATTACCGCAATTTTCTTGCCGGTAGCCGGTTTGATGGTCGGACGCCATTTGTTTGGGGATTCAATATCGATATCCGAAGCAAAGCGTTTGAGGTAGTCGATCCCCACACCCGTACCTTCATCCAGGAGGTTACGGCGACAAGCCACTTCGCAGGGACGAACGCAGACGCGACCACAGATGGCGGGCAGCGGGTTGGTTTCTTTAATCAATTCAACAGCTTCATGATACATCCCTTTTTCGATCAGAGAGATATATCCCTGAACATCTACTCCGGCGGGGCAGGTTTCCTTACAGGGAGCCACACAATCCGCATAGTGATTACTCAGCAGCAAATCGAGGGCCATTTTCCGGGCTTTTCTTACCTTCGGATTCTGGGTATCGATCTTCATGCCTTCAGTAATCTTTGTGGAACAGGATGGTTGCATTCCGCGCATTCCTTCAACCTCCACAACGCAGATATAACAAGATGTATAGGGTTCTATCCGGGGATCATGACACAAAGTCGGAATCTCAATTCCATTGCGCTTTGCCAGATCATAAATGGTTTCCCCGCTGTTGCCTTTTACTATATTTCCGTTTAATATTACATTAATATCGTTCATAAATATTGGTTTTGTTGGTTTGATTGTGGAGACGCACGGCCGTGCGTCTCTACAATCGATAATCAATTATCAATTATCCATTATCAACTATCAATTAACCGCAATGGCCTCAAATTTACAGCGGTTGAAACAATCACCACAGCGGATACAATCTTCCTGCCGGATAA
>CAYLTH010000023.1:31177-33589 GCA_964386485.1 uncultured Bacteroidales bacterium
AATTTACAGCGGTTGAAACAATCACCACAGCGGATACAATCTTCCTGCCGGATAAAATGGACTTGTTTGCGTTCGCCATCAATGGCCGTTACCGGACAATTCTTTGCACACACCATACAGCCGGTACACTTGTCGGCAACAACGGTATACGTGAGCAAGGATTTGCACACTTTAGCCGGGCATTTTTTATGGTTGATATGCGCTTCATACTCATCCCGGAAGTATTTCATGGTGGTGAGTACGGGATTCGGAGCGGTTTGTCCGAGTCCGCAGAGACTATTATCCTTGATTTGATAAGCCAGTTCTTCGAGCAGGTCGAGATCGCTTTCCTTTCCTTGTCCTTCGCTGATGCGGGTCAGGATTTCGAGCATGCGTTTGGTACCAATCCGGCAGAATGTGCATTTTCCGCAGCTTTCCTTTTGGGTGAAATCGAGGAAAAATTTGGCCACATCCACCATACAGGTTGTCTCATCCATTACAACCATTCCACCGGAGCCCATAATAGCGCCCGTTGCATTCACACTATCGTAATCAACCACAGTATCGGCGAGGTATTCAGGGATACATCCCCCGGAAGGACCGCCCAGCTGTACGGCTTTGAACTTTTTATCGTTCTGAATTCCGCCACCCAGCTTGAAAATAATATCGCGGATGGTTACACCCATCGGTACTTCTACCAGTCCGGAGCGACGTATCTTTCCGGCCAGGGCGAATACTTTGGTTCCTTTGCTTTTTTCGGTTCCATAGGCAGCATAGGCCGGGGCACCATTTATTATAATCCAGGGGATATTGGCAAAGGTTTCGACGTTGTTGATATTGGTGGGTTTACGCCACAAACCGCTCTGAGCAGGGAATGGCGGACGTTTGCGAGGCATGCCGCGTTCGCCTTCAATGGAGGCGATGAGGGCTGTTTCTTCACCGCAAACAAAAGCACCGGCGCCTTCTTTAATATAAATATCCAGGTTAAACCCTTCGATTCCAAGAATATCTTTTCCAAGGTATCCCCTGTCGCGGGCTTGCTGGAGGGCAATGTTCAAACGCTTGATAGCCAGCGGATACTCGGCACGGCAATAAATCACGCCGCCGGTTGCTTCAATGGCATAGGCACCAATGATCATTCCTTCGATGACACTGTGCGGATCTCCTTCCAGAACAGATCTGTCCATAAAGGCACCGGGATCGCCTTCATCTGCGTTGCAGATGATAAATTTCTCGGCATTCCGGTTATTATTGGCCAGTTTCCATTTCATTCCGGTTGGAAAACCTCCACCCCCGCGCCCTCTGAGCCCGGATGCCAGAACAGTTTGTATAACATCCATACGGGAAATCCTGTTGGCTGCAATTTTGCGGATGGCACGGTATCCTTCGCGTGCTTCATATTCTGAAATGCTTTCCGGATCCATGAATCCGCAGTTTCGCAGGGTGATTTTCACCTGTTGTGCTGCAAAATCATTCTCGGCGGCTTCGAAAAGATCAGTCTGGACAACCCATTCGCGTATGGGGGAATGCTGGGTGATGTGTTTATCAAGCAGTTCAATAGCACGCTCTTCATCAATTTCACCATATAAGTAAGTTCCTGAATCATCAGTAATCTCGACCAGCGGTTCACGGTAGCACATGCCGATGCAACTCGTCTTTTTGAGTTCAAACTGAAGACCTTCTGCTTCCTGCAGGGCCTTGATTTTATTGTAGGTTTTATTGGCACCGGCTGCAATGCCGCAGCTTCCCAGTCCAACGGTTATTTTTGTCTGCATTTCGTCTTAATTACTTTCCTGTAAGCGGATATTTTTAATAATCTTCACGGTAGAGCCGCCGGTGAGTTTACCATAGGTTTCGCTACCTATCATCATCACCGGTGCGAGTGAACAGCAACCGAGACAGGCAACCGATTCAAGGGTAAACATTCCGTCTTCGGTGGTTTCACCATCATTTACCTTGAGGGCTTCTTTGAGGGCATCGGTAATTGAATTGGCATTCTGCACATGGCAGGCGGTTCCGTGACAAACCTTGATGACGATTTTTCCAACCGGTTTCAGTCGGAATTGCGCATAGAATGTAGCAACACCGTACATATCACTCAGCTTGATACCGGCTTCGATAGCAATTTTAACGAAGGCCTCGGCGGGGATCCAGCCCAGTTTTTCCTGAGTTCCCTGTAGCAGGGGGATGATGTTGCCTTTCTTGCCTTTATACTTCGTAATCAGCGGGTCGAGTACCGCCAGATCGGTTGCGGGAGCTGCAATAACCTCCGCTTCTTTTGTTAATCTCTTTACACGCATAGGAAGGAGTAGTTTAATGGAGCTCCAAAGTTAGGAAAAGTCCGGTTATCAATGGTTTGCGGGGGCTCTATTTGAATTGAGTCTAAATACTTTAACTGGTAACTGGTTTCACCTCATCCCCAACCCTTCTCCT
>CAYLTH010000024.1:0-32975 GCA_964386485.1 uncultured Bacteroidales bacterium
TATGTAACAACGGATTATGACAATCAGACGCGGAGTACCTTAAGTCCAACGGATATTGGAGCTGATGCTGCCGAATTTTTAAATACCTCGATGAGCGGAATCTACACCGTTGGGAGCGGAGGTGATTATCTTAACCTGACCGGATCTACCGGCTTTTTTGATGCCATCAATACCCATACGGTCAGCGGGAATATCACGGTGAATATTACCAGTAATCTGGCAGAACCCGGGACAGTAGCCTTAAACGAGTGGACAGAGCCTGCTTCACCGGTTTACACCATAACCATACAATCCAGTACTACAACCCAGCGTATTATTGCCAATACGGGTGATTTGTCATCTGCCATGATCCGGTTGAATGGTGCCGACCGGGTAACTTTTAACGGGGGAGCAGGAAAATATTTGCGATTTATCAATAATCACACAACTCCGGCATCCGGACAACCGGTTTTTCTGTTTGGCAATGGTTCTGTAAGTTGTTCTGTGTCAAATTGTCTGGTGCAAAGCAATGCTTCTGATCCTGTGAATGCAGTTATTGTAGCCGGAAGCACCGGAACAAATCATCTTACACTCACCGGCAATGAAATTTCGGATATTCCGGGTGTTGGTTTTCCAGCGACGGGTGTTTATTCAAACAATCTTAACAATACCCTTGCCGTTACCAATAATTCGATTTACAACTGGTCGGCTTTTGGACTGAATCTGCCACAGCTTGCCAATTCGCTTTCGGTTACCGGAAATAATTTTTACAACAATCTTCCTTCTTCTTCGGGCGGAAGTCAGACGGCCATTTATGTCGGATCGGGCGGGAATCATGGAGTCAGTAATAATTTTATCGGGGGGAATTCTGCCAATGCAAGCGGGGTTTGGACCAACAGCGGATCAGGAAACTTTATTGGTTTAGATCTGGCTTTTTCAGGGTCTGTAATGAGTATCGTTGACGGGAATGTCATCCGCGGCATAAGTATGACCAATACGGGAGCCTCCGGATTTAAGGGGATTCATCTTTTATCAGGGCCGGCACTTATCGGATTTCTTATCGGAACTGGCAATACCATCGGGGATACCCTGACAGCCAACTCAATTACACTGAATGGTAGCGGAAGTTATTATGCAATCCATGAAGAAACGGCCAGTACGAGCACTTCGGTTGATAAAAATAACATTGCCAATATTGTTTTAACAGGCACATCTGGATCGCCCGTTTTTTATGGAATTCGTTCGAATGTTGCGGATATGAGCCGAAACCGGATCCAGAAAATCACCTGTGATCAAACGGGTCTTACCCCAACGATTTATGGTATTTATAATGGGTGTACAGATAATTTGGCAGCAATAGGTATTAACAACAATATGGTTTCCATTTCTGGGGGAATTTCTTCAAATCCTGTTATTTATGGATATTATGAAACGGCAGTAACAGGGACAAATTCAAGGCTTTATTTTAATTCGATCAGTATTCATGGTTCTGCCACGGTAAACAGCAATACTTACACAGTTTATCGCGAGGGGAACAGCACGCTTGACATACAGAATAATATTATATCGAATAAACGGGTGTTGGGGGGAAGTGGCCGACATTACAGTGTTTATGCAACAACCAGTTTTAACTGGACCTCTGATTATAATAACTTAAACTCATCAACAGGGCCTCTTGGATTTTGGAACGGGCAGGACAGGAATGATTTAACCGCATGGCAGACAGCCAGTAACCGGGATAGTCATTCTGTTGGCAGTTCTCCCTCTTTTGTGAGTCTCGACAATCTTCATCTTTTAACCTTTACGAATTGTTACTTAAATGCTAAAGGAACTCCGATCGGAGGCCTCACGACTGATTTTGACAATGAAACCCGGGGTGCAGTGCCTGATATTGGAGCGGATGAATTTAGTCCGGTTGTCCCTTCTGCAGCTGTTAACGGCGGGAATAAAACTGCCTGTTTCGGAACACCCATACCGGCTCTCACTGCCAGCGGAACCGGAAACATCCATTGGTATTCAGATCCAAGCCTTTCGACAGAGGTCTATGTTGGGAACACATTTAATACTGGTCAGACAGCAGTAGGCTTGCATACTTATTATGTGACCAATGAGGTGGCGGGTTGTGAATCCAATATGATTACAGTTTCACTGACGATTTATGCACTTCCTGAAGCCACAGCTTCTGCGGTTTCTACTTCGGTTTGTGCCGGTAATTCAATCCAGCTGGCCGGGTCTGCATCGGGGGGAAGTGGAACAGGATATATTTATGCGTGGGGTGGTCCGGGCGGATTTTCTTCATCCTCTCAGAACCCGGTTTATTCAAATGCACAGGTTGCTCAGTCGGGTTCATACATGCTAACAGTTACAGATTCGCGGAATTGTGTATCTGTCCCTGCCGGATCGGTTAATATTCTTGTCAATGACAGACCTGTCCCAAATGCGTCTGCTCTTCAGGCAGCAGTTTGTGCAGGTTCAACGCTTAACCTGACCGGATCAGCATCCGGAGGTGCCGGTTCTCCTTATACCTACAATTGGAGTGGCCCAAATGGCTTTAGCTCCCTGTTGCAAAATCCGTCGGTTACGAATATGCAATCGGGGAATGCCGGGACTTATTACCTGACCGTTACGGACGTGAATTCATGTGCTTCTTTCACACTATCCGGAGTATCGGTTTCTGTAATTCCGCTGCCGTTGGCCGATGCAGGATCCAATCAAACGATTGCAAACGGAACCAATACCAGCTTAACCGCTACTGCTTCCGGTGGATCGGGGAGTTATTCTTACAGCTGGACGCCGGGAGCCTTTATCAACGGTTCAACAACGAATCAAACGATACAAACGATCAATCTGTCTGCAACACAAATCTATACGGTAACTGTTACCGATTTAACGACAGGCTGTATTAGTCAGGCTGATGCGGTTACTGTTTCCATCACCGGATCAGCTCTGGCAGCCAATGTTTCGGCAGTTTCGTCCCAGCTTTGTTTTGGTAATTCGACACAATTGAATGTGAATGCATCCGGAGGCAGTGGGTCTTATTCTTATACATGGTCTTCGGTTCCTGCAGGTTTCAGTTCATCTTCCCCGAATCCTACCATTAATCCGGGACAAACAACAACCTATACTGTTACGGTAAACGATGGTTTTTCCACAATTCAAACGAGTACAACGGTAACTGTTTTTCTGCTGCCCTCTGGTTTTGCTTCCGGGGTACCAACAACCATTTGTGCGGGTTCTACATTGCAACTAAACGGAATTGCAGGCGGGGGTAGTGGTACAGGTTTTGTATATAGCTGGACAGGTCCTGGTGGCTGGACATCCGGAATTCAAAATCCGGTAATAACCAATATTCAGTTAAGTAACGGGGGTGTTTATTCTTTGCATGTTGCGGATGACCGTGGATGTGGATCGCCGGTTCTTTCCAATGTATCAATTACGGTAAATTCACGACCAACGGCCAGTGCTCAGGCCAGTCCTCTGTCTGTTTGTCTGGGTGGTACGGTTAATTTATCTGCCACCGGAACAGGTGGATCCGGGACATATACCTATGCATGGAGCGGTCCGGGCGGGTATACAAATGCCTCACAAAATCCGGTACTTTCCAATGTTCAGTTGAATCAGGCCGGACTATACAATTTGGTGGTGAATGATCAGAACGGCTGTTCATCCACGAATTCTGCCAATGTGAGCCTGAGCGTTAATTCAATACCTTCGGCAGGAGCAGCAACATCAACTCCTTCCGTTTGTATTGGTCAGACAATACAGCTCAATGCCACTGCTTCGGGTGGAAGCGGAAGTGGTTACCAGTTTTCCTGGTCAGGTCCTGGCGGGTTTTCATCAACTTCTCAATTTCCTTCCATTCCCAATGCTATTCTTGCAAATGGAGGAACCTATTCGTTGGTTGTAACTGATGGAAACACATGTTCCTCTGCTGTTTCATCAACTTCTGTAACGGTGCATGCACTTCCGGTGGCAAATGCCGGTGCTGATGTGTCGATTCCGAACGGTACTTCAACGACCTTATCCGGACAGGGATTTGGCGGAACAGGTAATTATTCCTGGACATGGACCCCGGCATCAAAAATTAGCGGGAATGCTTTTCAGCAGAACATTCAAACAACCAATTTAACTGCTAACCAGGTTTATCAGCTTGTTATTCAGGATAATACAACAGGTTGTGTAAGTAATCCGGATATGGTTACTGTTACAGTCAGCGGTCTGGCTCTGGGTGTTTTTGCCGATATATCCGATAATGATGTCTGCAATGGGCAATCCGTCCAATTGACAGCCACCGCTTTTGGCGGATCTGGCGTATATTCCTATTCATGGACATCCATTCCGGCAGGATTTACGAGTAATATTGCCAACCCAAGTCTGATTGCGGGATCAACAACATCTTATACAGTCGTTGTAAATGATGGTTTTAATTCTGTAAGTTCTTCTATAACACTTACTGTTTATCCCAACCCTGTTGCAAGTGCCTCAACTCCGCAACCTTCACTCTGTACAGGCGAAAGTTTGTTGCTCAATGGTTCTGCAAGTGGTGGCAGTGGCTCCGGATATAATTTCCAATGGACAGGCCCGAACGGATATACTTCCGGTCTTCAGAATCCGGTTCTTTCAAATATACAGTCAACATATTCCGGTCAATTTCAACTTGTTGTTACCGATCTACACGGCTGTATTTCCAATTCATCTGAGGTTAACGTTGTTGTTTATTCAAAACCATCTGCCAATGCAAGTGTTGTGGATGGAAGTATTTGTCCGGGAGAGACCATTTCGTTCAATGGTTTAGGAAGTGGCGGCAGCGGATCAGGATATACTTTTTCATGGACTGGCCCGGCGGGATATAGTTCTTTAACTCAAAATCCGACAATTAGCAATGCGCAAAGTGCCCAACAGGGAACTTACTCCCTGGTTGTGAGTGATAGTCATTCCTGTAGTTCTGCAGCCTCAAGTGTTACTGTGAGTGTTTTTAGTTTACCAGTTGTCAATGCCGGTCTTGATCAAACAATACCGAATGGAACTTTTACAACCCTGTTGGCTTCTGCAAGCGGAGGATCAGGAAACTATAGTTATGCCTGGTCTCCTGTCGCTTTTGTGGTTGGAAATCCAAATGTTGCCCTAATTCAAACCGCAAATCTAAGCGCAACACAGACCTTTGCTGTTGTTGCAACAGACAATACTTCCACCTGTGTCAGCAATTCGGATAATGTAACTGTATTTGTTACCGGAGGGGCCTTGTCATTATCGATTAATTCTAGCAGTAATATGGTATGTCAGGGTACATCTGTCCTTCTGACTCCCGTTGTTTCCGGAGGAAGTGGAAGCTATTCCTATTCCTGGACATCCAGTCCGGCCGGTTTTACGAGTGCTTTGCCATCATTTGCCATTGCTCCTTCAATTACAACAACCTATATTCTGGTTGTGAATGATGGATTTAATTCGATCAGCAGCAGTAAAACAATCATTGTAAATAGTTTGCCTGCGGTCACATTACCGGCCAGTATGGGGCAAATGTGTATTGATGCTTCGGTTTTGGCACTGAGTGGAGGATTACCTGCCGGAGGTACTTATTCCGGGCCCGGAGTAAGTGGCGGATCATTTACCCCATCATTAGCCGGAGCGGGGTCTCACACGATTTCATATCAGTATACAGATGCAAACGGATGTTCCAAAACGGCAACTTCTCCTGTTACGGTGTATGCTTTACCTGTTGTCACATTTGACAATTTATTGAGTCCTTTGTGTGAAAGTGCTCCGGTGTCAATTATTTCAGGCGGTATGCCTTTGGGAGGTACCTATTCAGGACCAGGGATCAGCGGGACATCATTTAATGCCTCCGTTGCAGGACCGGGAAATTATACAATAACCTATACCTATGAGGATATTAATGGTTGTTTAAGCAGCGATAATAATACGCTGACCGTTCATGCACTACCGGTAGTCACCTATAATAACATTATCTCACCGGTATGTCTTTCTGCATCTCCCTTTGTACTTTCAGGCGGAAATCCGGCCGGAGGAACCTATTCCGGGCCTGGTATTGCGGCAGGTTCATTAAATCCTGGCCTTGCAGGTGTGGGGAATCATGAGATTATATACCGGTACAAAAATGCAAATAATTGTGAGAACAGTGATACAAACCAAATATTGATAAATGATTTGCCATTAAGTTATGGAATCACCGGCAGTGGGTCATACTGTACCGGAGAAAGTGGATTGACTGTGATTCTGAACGGATCTGCATTGAATACGTCGTATCAGCTTTATAAAAATGGTATTGCAAGCGGCCCCACGGTTCCCGGAACGGGATCATTCATTAACTGGACATTACTGACAGCAGGGACATACACAATAAAAGCGAGCTCGTTGTCAACTTCCTGCATTTCTGACATGACAGGAAATGCAATTATTACGGAGGTTCCTTTACCAACTGTGTTTAATCTTGGTGGCAGTGGTACATATTGCAATGGTACCAATGGGAAATCAATAACATTAAGTAGCAGCGAAACGGGAGTTCTTTATCAGCTCTATAAAAACGGAATTGCCGAGGGAACTGCATTGACAGGAAGTGGAAGCATGCTTAGCTGGAATAATAAACTTAATGGTAATTATACAGTTATCGCTACCAGTGCCTGTTCGCAACCAATGGCTGGCACGGTAACAATACAGGAAGATCCGGCCTTTACAACCTTAATCACACCGGATCCTGCCTATGTTGTCATTAATCAGACACTCTCTTTAAATACACAACAAAGTGGAGGAACCGGCTCGTATACAGGGTATTTGTGGACGGGTCCCGCTGCTGCTTACCTGAACAATACAGCAATTGCCAATCCCGAATTCAGTAGTCCTGTTGTCGGAAATCTGATGTTAAATTTTGAAGTAACCGACAGTCATGGATGTGTTGCAACGAACAGCATCATTGTTCATATTACAAGTATTGTTTGGGAGCCGCTGATGGCAGATCAAATAATTTGTGGAACCGGAGTTGCTACCATGTTGGCATCTATTGGCCCGGGAGGCAATGAGATTCAGTTTTCACTGGATGGCGTTACCCCTGTGTTTACTGATGTTACAGCTCCATACCAATATACAACACCATCAATCATTGCTGATACTGAAATACTAGTCTATGCACGATCCAGAAACAGTATAACCGGATTAACCAGTACCTGGATTTCCGCAAAGGCGACGGCTGTAACAGGAACTATCCCCGGTTATATTGAAGGCGCTGATACGAATTTATGTGCACTTACGTCAACCGGACCCATGTATCTCATGGATTATAAAGGAGATATCAAACGCTGGCAACGACGTGTGAATGGTGGTAACTGGGTGAATATTTCATTTACAGGTGAGGTTTATGAAGAAACACCGGGTCAGATCGGGATTTTGGAATACAGGGCTGTTGTACAGGTAAGTGTTTGCGATGAAGCCTTCTCAACCCCGATACAATTTGTTTATGCTGCTCCAACGAATCCGGGAGAAATTGTGGGGACAATTTATACTGTCTGTGTCGGAAGTTCCACGGGTGCCATGACGGTTATTGATAATAACGGATCTGTTTATCAATGGGAAAGAAGTTATAATGCTGGACCCTGGGTGGTTGTTTCAAATGGAGGTGCTACTTTTTCAGATGTTCCTGCACAACCAGGAAACTGGAATTACAGGGCCCTGGTCGTAAATGGAGTTTGTGCTGCTGCATACACAAATGTTTATACAGTGAGTGCTCTTGCTGCACCAACTGGTGGTACTCTGAGTGGTGGCGGACAAATCTGCTTTGGAAGTTATACTCCTACAATGATTTTAAGCGGGAATACCGGTCCGGTATTGAACTGGCAACGAAGGTTTAATTCCGGCTCCTGGGTTGATATTGTGAATACCGGCTCCTGGTATGAAGAAATTCCTCCTGTGGCAGGTAGCTACAGTTACAGAGTTTTAATTGAAGGCTACAATTGTTCCGATGTTTACTCCTCCATTTCAACTATACAGGTTCTTCCACAAGGACTTGCAGGTGTAGTCAATGGAAGTGCCAATATATGTCTTGGGAGCTCAACCGGATATTTAACGCTCAGCTCATACTATGGAACAATTGTAAGATGGCAGAAAAAATTCGAGTCCGGCAATTGGACCGATATTAATCATTTTTCGGCCACATACCAGGAAACCCCTGTATCTCCGGGAACCTGGTACTACAGAGCACTTGTTCAGAATGGAGTCTGCGGCTTATCCTTCTCATCAGTTGCAAGCATTGGTGTAAGTCCGCCTGCTGTTGGCGGAAGCATCGCCGGAAGCTCTGTTATTTGTGTTGGTAACTCAACCGGAATTCTCTCTTTGAATGGATATACAGGATCTATCCTCAAATGGCAGCGAAGGCTAAATGGTGGAAACTGGATTGATATAAATCAACAACTATCAACGTTTAGTGAAATGCTCAATCAGCCAGGAAGCTATGAATACAGAGCTCAGGTACAAAATGGCGGATGTGCTCCTGTTTATTCTGGTTTGGGTATTGTAGAAGTTACTCCGTTAACTGTTGCAGGAGTAACCTCCGGTACCGCATCTTTGTGTTATGGTGAGACAGGTCCTGTCATTAGTCTTTCCGGGCATACAGGTACAATAATCGGATGGCAGAAAAGATTGACTGGCGGATCCTGGATCGATATTCAAAATACCAGTGTTACTTATCAGGAGATTCCGGTTTCTGCCGGTACATGGGAGTACAGAGCAGTTGTTAAAAACGGGAATTGTAATGTTGCATATTCTTCAGTTACTTCGGTTGTTGTAAATCCTTTGCCAACTATTTTCAGTGTTTCAGGTAACCCGATTTTATGTGCAGGATCTCAGGGAGCATCACTTAATCTGAGTGGTTCACAGTCCGGGTTTGGCTACCAGCTTTATAAAGACGGTATTGCTTTGGGTTTCCCAAAACAAGGAACAGGATCTCCGTTGCAATGGACTGGCCTTTTGCCGGGTCTTTACACAGTGTCTGCCAGTGGAACGGCAACGTTCTGTTTTTCAGAGATGCAGGGTGAGCTTGAGATCACTCAATTCCCTTTACCCGGTGTTTTTTCGGTTTCCGTTACAAGTTTTGATTGTGGAAATCTTGGTACTGGCGGAATCAATCTGTCGGGATCTGAAACCGGAATATCTTATCAACTGGTCCAGAATATGAGCCCGGTTGGGTTGCCACTTATCGGTACAGGCCAGGAAATGGACTGGATTTCTATCTATTCAGGGAATTATCAGATACAGGCTACAAATCAGCTTAGCGGCTGCCAGGTGACCATGACTGGTATTGCTGTTGTTCAGGGAGCTCCGCTTCCTCAGGTATTTACAGTTACCGGTGGAGGTTCTGCCTGCCAGAATTCAGCTGGCGTTAGTATCGGGCTTAGCGGATCTCAGCCATCGATCCAATATGTTCTTTATTACAATTATGATCAACTTGGTACCGGATTAACCGGAACAGGGCAGGCCTTGAATTTCGGACTACAACAATCGGGAGGGTCTTATACAGTAGTTGGGTCAAACCTGAATTCGGGTTGCAGGATTGCAATGATCGGTTCTGCAACTGTTAATATTCTTCCTGCTCCTGTGGTTGAGCTTGGTCCGGATATTGATTTGCTTTATGGAGGTTCTGTCATTCTTAGTCCGCAGATTAGTCCTGGTCTGGAACCCTATACCTATCTATGGACTCCCTCAACAGCCTTAAGCAATACATCTGCATTAAATCCGGTTTCGAATCCGCTTAATAATATTACCTATACATTAAAGGTTACCGGAAATAACAATTGTTTCACTACCGATCAGGTCACCATAAATCCATTCCTCCCTGACGGCCAGAGTGTTGTGAGCGGACGGGTAACCTATGCCAACACACCGGGAACCCCTCTGCAGAATATTCCTGTTTATTTAAAGAATGCATCCGGTGCTGTTGTCGCTCAGGGATTTACCAATACCAATGGTGAATATATGTTTCAACCATTTCCGAACGGCTTGTACACATTAACTGCCGGCTCAGACCAGAGTGTCGGGGGGATTAATTCAACAGATGCATTAAGGATTTTAAAGCAATTTGTACAGATACAGTCAATATCAGGTATCTGGCTGAAAGCTGCGGATGTAGATGGGTCAAATTATGTAAATTCAATTGATGCACTGGCAGTTCAGCTTTATTTTGTCGGATCAATTAACGCATTTGTTTCCGGGAAATGGGTTTTTGATAAAAATACAGTGAATTTTACGGGCGGAATTTTTTATGAGGAGTTTAAAGGTCTTTGCTATGGAGATGTGAACGGATCCTATATTCCATATGCAAAAAGTGAGGAGATTATTCCTGTAGTTACACAAAATATTCTGGAAGCAGAATCCGGGCAGGAGGTTACAATTCCTGTATATATTTCAGAGGAACTTAAACTGGGTGCGGTTTCACTCTCTTTTGCCTACGATATGGGTTCGATGGAGATTTTGGATGCTTCAATGCCTGGCGCAAATGAAGAACTGATTCGTCATTCGGAAGACGGAGAATACCATATTTCATATATAACCAACGATGATTTGCTTTCATCTGCTGAGAAACCTTTGATCCTGTTGAGAGCCAGAGTGCATAAGTCCTGCTCAATAATGGAAGTAAAGGGCGAGTTTGCTGATACTTATGCTCAGGTACACGGTAATGTTTTTCTTAAAATGCCTGGTCTGAAAATTAAAAATTCAAATGAGCAGTCAAATCTGGTTCTTTACCCGAATCCGACAAAAGGCGAATCAAATCTGAATCTGGAGTTATTCCAGGATGCGGATGTTAGTGTTCAATTGTTTGATAGTAAAGGATCACTCGTAAGAAATCTTTTAACCGGACATTTTGCAGCCGGCAATGTTATGCGGACAGCAGATCTCAGTAAGCTGCCTGCAGGTATGTATCTCGTAAAATGTCAGATAGATAACGAATTACCCATTGAATATAAAATAGAAATTATCCCTTAATGATTGAGTATGGATTTAAACAGGAAGTTTCACCAGAATATAGGACTCGTTAGTCGAAAAGTTGGCGACGAAATGGTTATTGTTCCTTTAAGGGATAACGTAGCCGATATGGATTGTGTTTATACATTAAATGAAGTCGGCGCTTTTATCTGGGAAACATTGGCAGCCTCTAAGACAGTATATGAAATAATTCAGGAGGTAATGAATATCTATGAGGTGGATGAAGAAACTGCTACACGGGATGTAAAGGAGATTCTTTCGAAGATGGACGGGAAAATAATTTCCTGATCTGACAGGCAGGTGTTGTAAGAACAATGAGGATGGTTGTTATTGCAGCTAATCCCCAGTATAACAGTGCTTTGGCAATGATTAGCCATTCAATTGGCATGCTGTGTCGTACAACAGAGGGAAAATGAATCATGAGAAGGAAGATAATCAAAAAGGCAATTGATAAGGTTCTCAGCAAGCCTTGTGTTTTTGTCCAGATTAAAAGCTGGGGAAGACTGAAAATCAGAAAGATCAGCCTGTAGTCATAGGTATTTCCCAGTAAAAAATTCCCAATAAACATCCATAGACCGATCCGGAAGGAATCCAGTATTTTATTTTCTTCCGGGATTTTGATTCCGGATTTCATTCTGAATGCCAGTATGCTGAAAAAACCAAGGAAGAGGGCTGTAAATCCCCATGAAATTAGTTTAATGATTTGCAACTTTTCCGGAAAACCCAGCATTCCTTCATAATAATAGTATGCTACCACATTTGATCCAAATGAAAAGAGATCATACGGCCGTGGTGTTATCTTACTCGATTTCATTATTTCCGGGTAGTAAAACAGGACATAGGCAACAAAAAGGAGAATGGCGGGCAATACAATTTTAAGAATTACGGATTTTTTTTCCCGCAGGGCTGCACCAAATGCAAAAACCGGATGTATTTTTAACATGGCTGAAAAAGAAAAAATGACATAAGCCAGATAGCG
Organism: uncultured Bacteroidales bacterium; assembly: GCA_964386485.1. Classification (GTDB taxonomy): domain Bacteria; phylum Bacteroidota; class Bacteroidia; order Bacteroidales; family CAIXZF01; genus CAIXZF01. The sequence goes on from CAYLTH010000024.1 coordinate 11,945, forward strand.
GATCCTGGATTTCTGCTGTAGCAGATACAATGCAAAAAAGAATACTATAAAGAAAAAGATGTCGTTATTGCATCGCTCGATGGCCAGCATTACCGGTGGGGATACTATGACAAGACTATAAAAAACTGCTTCTTTAAAGGTAAGCCGGCCCACCAGAAAATAGATAGTCGACAGAAAAGCCAGAATCAGAAAAATTGCCAGCGAAATGGTATGTTCACTCCTTAACCCTGTATATTGCAGTATGTACCAGCTGGTAGGATAATTAAAAGAAATATTTTTATAACATGAACCATCCATCAGGGGATCGATCCCCTGTCTGAGACAATCCATGGCATAGGTTATAACTTTCAGATCCTGAAATAGTCCATCTTTATAGGCAGGAACGCCCATATATCTCCAGAGAAAGCGATAATCATGAAAGACAAGTTGAGATATCAGTAAAATAAGGAGATAAGCACACAGTGCTAAACCAACGAACCACCTGTAATCTGCTGACTTCAGGTATTTGAATAAAGTTGTGCGGGATTGTTGATTATTCATCAGCCCTTTAAAATTTGTCTTTTAATCGGAAGGACTCAAGCATCCGAAGCAATCCATCCATCATTCTGCGAATGTAATAGAAAAAATACAAGGAGGGATAGCGGGGCTGATATCGCTGAATCATAAAAGCTTTGGTGGGAAAAAACCGCCCGGTAATGAACTTAATCCTGGTTGAAGTCCCTTTCATTTTTACAAGCTTTGAATACAATGACTGGAAAACATATTCGGATGTATCCTCTGTTTTTCCGGTAAGGAGTTGTATTCCAAATTGTTTCTCAAGAGGTTTTAAATCCTTTTTAATCTCTGAAATGGCTGATTCTATGAGTGTAACGTGTTTTATTTCATAAAAAGTGGAGACCAGATGAAGGTTAATCAGCAATTTCTCAAGAAGCTGGGCTTGTTTGCCAATTTCAAGTAAATATTTCCAGTCAATTTCTGAATTAAATTTAGTGATTATTTCAGCCAGATCAAGATACAATCTAAGTTGAAACTGGCCGATATCAACATGTGTATCAAGGTGATATGAAAGAAAAAGAAGTTGATGTTCGAGAGAAAGTGTAAATACATCAATGCCATTGAACTTCTCGCTTCGGGCTCTTTTCCAGACATCATTCATTATACCTTCGAGTTCCGGACAGGAGGGAAACAATGACTGATGAATCTCAAGACTAATTTTCCCATTGTTTAAAGCCGGGAAATGCTTGGCATAATCCTCCCAATGCTCTTCGTGCCAGTGATCATGCGCAACTCCGGCCCGCAAATACCCTTGTGTTTTCAGGCTATCCCAAACATATTGCCCGTGTTTTCTGTCGACAAGCAGATCTATATCATTGCTTTGACGCAGCGCAGTATCCCCGAATACAAATTTGCCCAAAAGAATACCTTTTAAAGGAATGACAGGAATATCAAGACTTTTCAGATAGGTTAAAATCCTGAGCAGTTCAAGTTCTACCCATGTGTTTCGTGTTATATTGGCATAATAAGATTGCTGTAGTACAGAACGGAAAGGTTCAGGGATATGATTTTTTAGCCCGGCTTTTGAGATACTGTGAAAAAAAATTGCCGAAACTCCGTTTAATCGGATCATTTCGGCAACATTTTCCCAATCTGTTATATTGGGGATTATTTCAGTTAATTGCTGAATCCTGCCGGGTGACATTGTCACCCGGCAAGCCAGCAAAATGAGCTGTTGGTCTTTATTTAATGTCCCATACATCGCCGCTATTCAGCAGGTCGTCAACATTTTTGATTTTTGAATTTGCCTTTGCAAAGGTAATTTGTTCCTCAACCAGGTCATCATAAGTCGGATACATAGCCGAGCGGATAACACCCAGTGCAACCGGGAAGAGAGGCGGATTCATTTTGGCGATCATAAGCTGAACACCCGGATCCTGTTGATATTGGTCATGAACCAGAATATCCTCTTCAGTGATTCCGTTTTTGCCAATTTCTACAACTTCAAGACGGTTATCGTTGAAACGGATCCCTTTATTTTTTTCCTTGCCAAAGATCATGGGTTCCCCATTTTTGAGGATAAGCTGATTGTCGTCCTTCAGGTCTTTACTTGTAACCTGCTCATGGGTTTTGTCGGCAAAAATAATGCAGTTCTGAAGTATTTCAACAATGGAAGTTCCATCATGACGTGCAGCTTCGAACATGACTTCTGTCATCAGTTTAACATTGTTGTCTACCGCGCGGGCAAAGAACGTTCCCTGTGCACCCATAACAAGTTCTCCAACATTAAAAGGATGCTCAACAGTACCCATAGGGGAGGTTTTGGTAACCGATCCCATCGGAGTAGTGGGTGAATATTGTCCTTTTGTCAGACCATAAATCTGGTTATTGAACAGGATAACGTTTAAGTCGATATTCCTGCGGATGGTGTGGATAAAATGATTTCCGCCAATTGCCAGTGAATCCCCGTCGCCGGTTGCAACCCAGACACTGAGGTTTGGATTGGCGACTTTAACACCGGTAGCGATGGTATAGGCTCGGCCATGGATACCATGAAATCCGTAAGTGTTTACATAATAAGGAAAGCGGGAAGAACAACCAATCCCACTCACCATCATAAAGTTTTCTTTCCGGTAACCGATTTTTGGAAAAACATTGGCTACAGCAGCAAGGATAGCATGGGCACCACATCCGGGACACCATTTAACCATCTGGTCGCTTACAAAATCCTGTTTCGTCAGCTCAACATTGGAGCGTTCGATCGTATTATTGATTTTTTCAAACATGATTTATTCCTCCTCTAAAACATGGTTAAACTTGGATACTAATTCGTTTACAACAAATGGTAATCCCTGAACTTTGTTATACTGCAGGTATTTGAATTCAGGGAAGGTCATTCTCAGATAATTAACAAATTGTCCGGAATTGAGTTCGCAAACGATGATTTTCTTAAATCCTTTCAATACATCAGGTGTATTTTTCGGGAGTGGCATAATGTAATTGAAGTGAGCCTGGCTTACTTTTTTGCCTTTAGATACCAGATCGTCAACGGCATATTGGATGGCACCTTTGGTACTGCCCCAGCCAACAACAAGAAGATCCCCTTCTTTTTCGCCATAAATTTCCTGGTCATTGATATAGTTCTGTACGCGTTGTACTTTTTCTGAACGGAGATCAACCATTAATTGATGGTTAAGCGGATCTGTTGAAACATTCCCGCTGATATTTTCTTTTTCAAGACCTCCGATACGATGACGTAATCCTTCGGTACCGGGGATTGCCCACTGACGAGCCAGCGTTTCTGTATCACGGCGATACGGTTTGTATTCGGGATCATTGGCTTTAGCCATTGGTGGTTTAATAGCCGGAAGATTTTTTACTTTCGGGATATTGAATAACTCAGAGCCAAATCCGATATAGCCTTCAGTCAGTAAAATAACAGGAGTCATATGTTCCATGGCAAGCTTTGCAGCCTGATACGCCATATAAAAACATTCAACAGGAGTTGAAGCAGAAATTACAATAACAGGACCTTCTCCGTTGCGTCCGAATAAAGCCTGCATTAAATCACTTTGTTCTGATTTGGTTGGTAATCCTGTTGATGGACCGCCACGCTGTACATTCACAATAACAAGCGGTAATTCCGTCATTACTGCCAGTCCGATTGCTTCACTTTTCAGAGAGAGACCCGGTCCTGAAGTGGTGGTCACTGCCAGTGCTCCGGCATAGGACGCTCCGATTGAAGAACAGATCCCGGCAATTTCGTCTTCAGCCTGAACAACCCGAACACCCAGAGATTTGTGCTTGGTCAGTTCCATGAGAATTTCTGTGGCTGGTGTTATAGGATAAGAGCCAAGATAAATCTGTCGGCCCGAATTTTCAGCAGCAGCCATCAATCCCCAGGCAGTGGCAATATTGCCCTGGATATTCCGGTACCGGCCTGCCTTCAATGTGGCAGCAGGTATTTTAAAAGTGGAAGTCAGTACCTCAATAGTGTCAGCATAATTATATCCGGCCTGAAGTACCGTTTTATTGGCATTCACTACATCCGGTTTCTTCTTGAACTTTAATTCAAAGAATTTCAGGGTGTTGTCGAGTGGCTTGTTAAACATGTAATAGAGGATACCCAACGCAAACATGTTTTTACTTTTCTCTGCCGATTTTACATCCAGACCAATATGCTTCACTGCATCTTTTGTCATGGATGTGATTGGTGCTTTGATCACCTGAAATTTCTCAAGACTTTCATCATTGAGCGGGTTATTGGTATAGCCTGCACGTTCGATACCCTGCTGGTCAAAAGTGTCGGTATCAACAATGATGCTGGCTCCCGGTTTGGCCCATTTAAGATTCGCTTTCAGGGAAGCCGGATTCATCGCAACAAGTACATCACAGAAATCACCTGTTGTAAGAACTTTACTCTTTCCGATATGAACCTGAAATCCGGAAACACCGGCAACCGTATTGTACGGAGCTCGAATTTCTGCCGGAAAATCCGGGAAAGTCGAAATATCATTTCCATCGAGTGCTGCAGTTTCTGAGAAAAGGGTTCCCGACAATTGCATGCCGTCACCGGAATCACCGGCAAATTTAACCACAACATCCTCAATATCAACTACATGTTTAGCTTGTTTGGACATAGTTCTGGATTTTTAAATATCATACAAAAGTAGGGTTTATTTGCTTTTTGACGCCGTTTCCGAATAATTTATATTTAATCTTAACAATGTGTTGCCTCTGACAGCTTTGACTCTTCCTAAACATATGCGATAGTTTTTTGGATTTCATTGATTAATTCCGAAACCTTTATCCTGTTAAATGACTACATTGTATGAATTAATTTTTAGTTTGTTTTTGTTGTCATTTTTTTAGAATTATTAACAAAAATTAAATATAGTGTTAATAAATTAGTAGTTCAGGAGAATATATACTTTAATATTGTTATATATTTGTCAACCAAATCAATAGAAAGGAAGAAAATGGTTAATTTAAGTTTTTCGGACAAAGAGCTTGAAACACTGAAAGAGTATTTTCAGGCAGAGCTTTTAAAAGCTCAGGAACAGGTTGACAATATCCTCGGGATATTGGGTAAAATAGACAAAAAACCTGTTTCTGCCAATAAGGTTGTTACCAAAGGAACCAAAAAAGGGGGACGTTCCAAGGTGGTGAAACCAGTGGCAGAAAAGAAAAAAACCGGGCCAAAACCCAAAAGCGGATTGGCCGAATTGATCGAGATTCTTGATCAAAGCGAACCATCCGTTAAAAAGAGGGAAAGCATTGACATTAAACCAGCCTCAAAAACAGAAGCGGTTGTTAATGTGGTCAGTAAAGCGGCAGCCAAAGCCAAAACGGGGGTTAAAAAAGGGACAACTGCGAAAAAGCAGAAAAATCCACCAAAGCCAAAAGTCGTCGCAAAAAAAGAAGCCAAAGTTAAAAAAGCAATTGTTAAAGCTGCGAAGCCTGTAGTTGCAAAAAAAACAGTTGAAAAAAAGACTGTAACAAAGCCGATCACTGAAAAAGCAGTGGAAAAACCCAAAACCTATAAAAAACCCAGAGAGGAAAAACGAACACTTAGAGTTAAACTTACCCCTATTGGGAAAACTCCGGAATGGGTGGATTGGGTAATTTCGGTAGTACAAGACAACCCTCAAATGGTTTCACATCAAGTTGCAGATGCCGTTATTAACAAGTATGATTTGTCGGGGGACAATCTTGTTGATGCGCCTGCCATGGTTGACCAGGCTTTGGGAGAATTGCTTACCTCCGGTGTATTAATGGCTTATGGCGATGACCTGTCAAATCCGATGTATGGATTGAAAATGGCAGATTAATCGTTCTATTTAGATCGGGTATAAACTTTAAACCTTGAACGGAAAAGAGAATTATTGTTTTATCTTTGCCGCGCTTATTAAAATTACTCACTTTTAAAATTTGCTGATTATGGCATACAAAATCACTGACGAGTGCACTGCATGTGGTACTTGTATTGATGAATGCCCGGTTGATGCTATCTCCGAGGGCGAAATCTATGTTATTGATGCGGACGTATGTACCGATTGCGGTGCATGTGCAGATGTTTGTCCGGTTGAAGCAATTGAACCAGGCTAAATCATCCCGTGTTTTCAAAAGAAAAGAGGCGCTTTAAACGCCTCTTTTCTTTTTATAACCTTAATGTAAATTTTTCGTTAAAACTATTTACTTAAACGTTTGTTTGTAAGTATGCTGCTGCATTTTGCACCATTTTTATAATTAATTTCAAATGGATAAACATACATATCTGGGAAATGCTGACCCTGCACAGGTGGAGGAATTATACCGGTTATACCGCGATAATCCTGAATCAGTTGATTTTGGCTGGCAAAAGTTCTTTGAAGGATTTGATTTTTTTGCAGCATCCGGCAAAACCGGATCTCCTGTTTCCGGGAATATGCCGGATGAATTCAAGGTAATCAACCTGATTAATGCTTACCGGCAGCGCGGGCACCTGTTCACCCAGACCAATCCTGTTCGCACCCGAAGGAAGTACCAGCCTACTCTGGATCTCGAAAATTTTGGATTGCAAAACCCGGATCTGAATCAGGAATATGAAGCCGGAAACGAGATTGGTATCGGAAAATCCAGCCTCAGGAATATTATTGATCACCTGAATCAAACTTATTGTCAGTCGATTGGTATCGAATTTGCCTATATCCGGAACGAAGAAATCGTGAAATGGCTTAAATCACGCATGGAAGGGGATAAAAATACACCTGCTTTTAATAAAAGGGAAAAACTCCACATCCTGCAAAAATTATCAGAAGCCGTTCTATTTGAGAAATTCATCCACAAAAAGTTTCCCGGACAAAAACGCTTTTCTCTTGAAGGAAGTGAATCCTTGATTCCTGCTCTTGATGCCGTTATAGAACGGGGTGCTGGTCTGGGCGAATCAGAGTTTATTATCGGAATGCCCCATCGGGGTCGGTTAAGTGTACTGGCAAATATTCTGCAGAAACCGCCTCATGAAATTTTTACAGAGTTTCAGGGTAAAGAATACGATGATCGCTTCCTGATGGGTGATGTAAAATATCATCTTGGTTATACAAGTGAACGTAAAAGTGCTAATAATCAGAGTATTCGACTGTCTCTCTCTCCCAATCCTTCTCACCTTGAAACAGTAAGTGCAGTTGTTGAAGGGATTGCCAGAGCCCGAATTGATCAGGTTTACAATGGTCACTTTGGAAAGATTACCCCAATACTGATACATGGCGATGCTTCTATAGCCGGACAAGGTATTGTGTATGAAGTACTGCAGATGTCTGAATTGCCCGCTTATCACACTGGAGGAACAATTCATATGGTTGTAAATAACCAGGTCGGTTTTACAACGAATTATCTCGATGCCAGGTCCAGTATCTATTGTACTGATATTGCCAAAATTATTCAGTCACCAATTTTTCATGTAAATGCCGATGATGTAGAAGCAGTTGTTTATGCGGTGCAGCTTGCCATGGAATTTCGTGAAAAGTTTCATAAAGACGTTTTTATCGATTTGCTCGGGTATCGGAAATATGGTCATAATGAAGGTGATGAACCGAAATTTACTCAGCCGGTTTTATACAATATAATCGAAAAGCATCCGGATCCGAAGGAAATTTATGTTTCACGACTTCTTCAGGAAAAAAGTATTACACAGGAAGAAGCAAAGGCTGTTGAAACTCAAATCATGGAAATGCTTGAAAAAAACCTGGAAGAAGCCCTTCTGTCAGAAAAAGCATTTATACCCAATTTCCTGGAATCCTCCTGGGAACATATCCGTCGGGCTACAGCTCCTGATTTTGAGAAATCTCCTGAAACCGGTGTCAGTGTTGATATTCTGAAGAACATTACCGAACGGATGACAAGTCTGCCAACCGACAGGAAGTTTTTTAGAAAAATTACGCGCCTGCTGCAGGAAAGGAAAGACATGGTTTTTACAACTGATAAAATCGATTGGGCCGTGGCTGAACTATTGGCCTACGGAAGTCTGCTTACTGAAGGATACAGGGTAAGGATCAGTGGTCAGGATGTGCAAAGAGGAACTTTCTCTCATCGCCATGCAGTGCTTACTGTTGAAGATACCAATGAATATTACACACCCCTGAAACATCTGTCGGAGGAACAGGCTCCTTTCGAAATTTACAACTCACTGCTTTCTGAATATGGTGTATTGGGATTCGAATACGGATACAGTATAGCCATGCCGGATTCACTTGTGATATGGGAAGCTCAGTTCGGGGATTTTTCAAACGGGGCACAGATAATTTTTGATCAGTATATCAGCAGTGCCGAGGATAAATGGCGTGTCATGAGTGGTCTGGTTGTGCTGTTGCCACATGGGTATGAAGGTCAGGGACCTGAACACTCCAGTGCACGCCTCGAACGTTTTCTTACTTTATGTGCTGATGGAAACATGCAGATCGCGAATTGCACGACCCCTGCAAATTTCTTCCATCTCCTGCGCCGTCAGCTTCATCGTGAATTCCGGAAACCACTGATCGTTTTTACACCCAAAAGTCTTTTACGCCATGAATCCTGTGTTTCTCCGCTGAAAGATCTGGCAGAGGGCCATTTTCAGGAAGTCATTCAAGATACTGCCATAGCTGCCGGAAATGTAAAACGCCTTGTTTTCTGCAGTGGTAAAATTTATTATGATCTGATTGAGGAGCGCGAACGAACTGCCAATACAACAACAGCCATCGTGCGCATCGAACAATTATACCCCTTCCCTGCATCACAGATCCGGGCTGTTATTAAATCCTATCCCCATGTAGAACGCTATCTCTGGGTACAGGAAGAACCTGCCAACATGGGAGCATGGAGTTTCCTGAAAAGACAGTTCACAGATGTAGAAATGCTCCTCATTGCCCGTCCCGAAAGTGGTAGCCCGGCAACTGGTAATCCCGGATTACACAAGCAACGGCAAAGGAAAATTATTGAAAAAGCCTTTGGTGAATGTGAATGCGGACGCGTTGATGATGTATGCCGCATGCTTTGTGCTCCCAAAGAATGGACCTATTCTTCCACGAAATAGATTCATGAATAAAGCGTATTTTTGACCACTTATTTATAGTGAAATGATAATAGAGATAAGGGTACCCAGTATAGCCGAAACCATTAAACAGGTTCAATTAGCCGGTTGGCTGGTTGAAGACGGGCAAATTGTAAACAGAGACCAGGAAATAGCGGAAATTGATTCCGATAAGGCAACACTGGCGATTTCAGCTACAGAAGGCGGTAAAATCCGGATGATGGCAGCCGAAGGTGATACACTCGATATTAATGCCGTGATCTGTGAAATAGATACCAGCTTTGTGGCAGAAAAACCTGCTGTACCAGCCGATACTGCAATACTTCAGACAGCTCCTGTTATTGAAAAACCTGAAATAAGCGGCAAAAAGGATGAAACCCTTCCTGTACAGGAAAGTGAATCTCATGTTAAAATGAGTCCGCTCGCCAGAAAAATAATGCAGGAAGCCGGTATGAATGATGATTCCCTGCTGGAAGCCCTGAAAACATTCCGGCTTACCCGAAGCGACCTGAAAGAAATTATCGACACTCCTGCAAAGGAACAAAACTCTGTACATCCGGTTTCTAAAGCAATTTCACGGGATACCGAACGCAGAAAAATGACCACCCTGCGACTAAAACTTGCAGAACGGCTTGTTAAGGTTAAAAATGAAACGGCCATGCTTACCACTTTCAATGAGGTGAACATGAGCGCAGTATTGGGCCTTAAAAAACAATTCAACGAAAAATTTAAGGAAAAACATGGCATTTCCTTCGGCTTAATGTCCTTTTTTACAAAGGCCTGTGCTATTGCATTGCAGGAATTTCCGGCTGTGAATGCTCAGATCGATGGAGAAGAACTCGTTTTTCCCGGATATGTCGATATGGGAATCGCTGTCAGTGCGCCAAAAGGCCTGGTTGTGCCGGTTGTCCGCAATGTTGAAGGGTTGAGTCTGGCTGATATCGAGCAAACCATTAAAGCCCTGGCCACGAAAGCCAGAAATAACAGGCTCAGCCTCGAAGAAATGACTGGCGGAACCTTTACTATCACCAATGGGGGTGTTTTTGGTTCCATGATGTCGACACCTATTTTAAATCCGCCTCAAAGTGGGATTCTGGGGCTTCATAATATTATTGAACGCCCTGTTGCACTCAATGGGCAGGTCGTAATTCAACCGATGATGTATCTGGCACTTTCCTATGATCATCGGGTAATCGATGGTCGGGAATCTGTTAGTTTCCTTATCAGGGTAAAAGAATTGATTGAAAACCCTGTTCGCATGTTGTTTGATGGGAAAGACCCTAATACCGTTCTTCTGGATATTTAAATTCCATGCAAAAAAAAGTTGATTTTCTCGTTGTAGGCTCAGGTATTGCCGGACTGAGTTATGCCCTGAAGGTTGCCCGTTGTGGCTCTGTATGTATCGTTACTAAATCCAAAGCGGATGATACAGCTACCCGATATGCTCAGGGAGGAATTGCTTCGGTTACCTATAATCCGGATACCTACGAAAAACATATTCGGGATACCCTCATTGCAGGGGATGATTTGTGCAATGAAGAAATTGTTCGGCTCACTGTAATGGAATCAACCGAACGTATAAATGAACTGATCGAAATGGGGGTTTCTTTTGATAAAACCCCGGGTGGATTGTATGACCTGTCCAAAGAAGGAGGTCATTCTGAATACCGCGTCCTGCATCATAAAGATCAAACCGGGGCAGAACTTGAAAAAGTTTTACTCGACCAGATTCAGAAACATCCGAATATCGAAATTCTGGAAAACCATTTTACAATTGATATTATTACACAACATCACCTGGGTGTTTATGTAGACCGTAAAACGCCGGATATTACCTGTTTTGGTGCCTATGTTCTTGAAAAAGAAACAAATACTATCCATACTATTCTGGCCAAAACTACCATGATTTCAACCGGAGGTGCCGGAAATGCATATAGTGTTACCACCAATCCGGGCATAGCAACCGGTGATGGAATAGCCATGGTTTACCGCGCAAAAGGAACAGTTGAAAACATGGAATTTATTCAGTTTCACCCCACTTCCCTTTATCATCCTGTTGAAAAACCTGCTTTTCTTATTACCGAGGCACTCCGGGGTTCCGGCGCGGTATTGCGGGATTTGTCGGGTAAAACCTTCATGGAAAAGTATGATCACCGTAAAAGTCTGGCCCCCCGCGATATTGTGGCCCGTGCAATTGATAATGAGTTAAAAATCAGCGGAGAGGATTATGTTTATCTGGATGCACGCGAATTAGGTAAAGATTTGTTATTGAGTCATTTCCCGGGGATTTACGCCAAATGCCTGAGTATCGGGATTGACATCAATAAGGAAATGATTCCCGTAGCTCCCGCAGCACATTATTTATGTGGTGGTATTAAGGTGGATTCGTATGCGCGTTCTTCTATTCTGAATTTATATGCTTCCGGAGAATGTGCATCAACAGGAATGCATGGAGCAAACCGACTTGCTTCCAATTCATTGCTGGAGTCACTCGTCTTTTCACACAGAGCTGCACAGGATGCCTGTGAGCGTGCTCATTTAATTGAACTTCCGGAAGGAATTCCCGATTGGAATGCAGAAGGAACTGTTTTGAATGAAGAAATGGTACTGGTTACCCAAACCCTGAAAGAACTGCAATCGATTATGACCAGTTACGTGGGCATTGTCCGGTCGAATCTTCGTCTGAAACGGGCAACGGATCGCCTGAATATAATCTTTGATGAAACCGAAGAATTATTCGACCGCTCGGTCCTTACGGATAAAATCTGCGAATTGCGAAATCTGATCAATGTTTCCTGGATGATTATCCGTTTTGCACAACGTCGTGGAGAAAGCAGGGGACTCCATTATAATATTGACTATCCCCGCTCCGAAAAACTAAAATTCTGATCCGGATTATTTCAGCATCTCTATGATGATTTTTGTCATCAGGGGTTCTGTGCGTTTTGCTGCTTCGATAACTTCCTCATGGGTAATCTCCGTTATTTTACCCGGGACACCCAGATCTGTTATCACACTCAGCGCGAATATTTTCAATCCCATATGACGGGCAACAATGGCTTCAGGAACAGTTGACATTCCCACTGCATCCGCCCCGCAAGTCCGGATATAGGCATATTCGGCCGGCGTCTCATAAGTTGGGCCTGTAACAGCAGCATAAACTCCCTTTCGGTAGGTTATTGAATGTTGTTCCGCAATACGGCCTGCCTTTGCAATCAGTTCAGTATCATATACTTCCTTCATATCAGGGAAACGCGGGCCCAGTTCGTCATAATTTTTTCCCAGTAAAGGATTGGTCCCCATCAGGTTAATATGATCTGTAATAAACATACAATCCCCGATCTCAAAACCGGGATTCAATCCACCACTTGCATTTGAAATTAATAATAATTTGATACCCAATAATTTAAGAACACGGATTGGGAAAGCAAGTTCTTCCATGCTGTAGCCTTCATAATAATGAAAACGGCCTTTCATGGCAACAACCGGTTTTCCGGCAAGGGTTCCGAAAATAAGCATACCCTGATGTCCGTGTACAGTACTCACAGGGAAATTAGGTATTGCTGAATATGAAATGGATTCTGAGATCTCAATTTCCTGTGTTAATCCACCCAGACCTGTTCCGAGAATAATTCCGGTTTCAGGGATAATTGTGGTTTGCTGTTTAATGTAGTTTACAGTTTCATGTAGTTTTTGCAACATAGTCGAGTATTTGTTTATGAAAAACGGCTCTGCTTCCTTCATGGAATACTATTTCCAGAGGCTTGTAAAAAACGGGTAACTCGTTCAGAATTGCCAGTAACTCTGGTTTAGCCAATCGCATGATATCTTTTTCTGTCGTAACAATGGCCTTTTTTCGGCTGACAATATTAGTAAATGTTTCCTTTATCCGGGCAATATCTGCTGTTGTATATTCATGGTGATCCCCAAAATAAATGCATTCAAGCTCCTCACAGTAGGGTCTGAGGTGTTCTTCGAGCGGATAGGGATTGGCTACGCCGGCAAACAACAGTATGGTATTAAAGCTGGGACGTACACAGGAACTGACTACAGGGGTAAATGCCCTGAACTCACCATATTTTATAAATGAATAATGGACCGGCTGATTCGGAAGGGGATTGAGCTTATCCTTCATAATCCGGCGGGTAATGGGTGAAAATACTTTCGGAGTTTTTGTAACAACAATCATGTCGGCCCGGTTGGCCCCGGAGCGGTGTTCCCGAAGACTACCTGCCGGGAAAAGCTGGTCATCATAATAGGGTTTGTGATAATCGGTCAATAGGATAGAAAGACCTGGTTTGACCCAACGGTGCTGAAAGGCATCATCCAGTAAAATAATTTCAGTTTCCGGAGCCGCTTTCATAATCTGTTCGATTCCGAGCTTACGTTGTTCGGCTACAGCAATAAGAATTCCCTGGAATTTGTTAAAATACTGAATGGGTTCATCCCCCATACTTTCGGCGGTATCTCCTGTTGTTGCTATGCGGAAACCCACTGTTTTTCGCTTGTATCCGCGGCTTAAAATGGCAATTTTATAATGATCCATCAGGAGTCGGGTCAGGTATTCGATATGGGGTGTTTTTCCGGTGCCCCCCATCGAGAGATTCCCGATAGCAATGGTCTTTACCCTGAAACGGGCTGATGGCAGCCATTTCCAGTCAAAAGCCAGATTGCGGATGTGGACAACCAATCCGTATAAAAGTGCTAAAGGATATAGAATCGTTCTGATTTCTTTCATTCAAAAATCATTTGCCTGCAACGCTTGAAAAGCCTAACTTTGAGCGCATTAAGGTAGTGCTGATCATGTTACTGTTTCTTTATACTTTTATTTTTGGAAAAAGTTCGTTTCTAAACACTTAAATATTTATTTAAAGACTATTATGAAAATCAGTGAGATTATACGTGAACTGGAAATACTGGCTCCTCCTTCGCTTCAGGAATCCTATGATAATGCCGGATTGATCGTCGGAAACCCCCATGACGAAAGCGATTCAGCCCTGATTGCACTCGATCTGACCGATGCTGTAATGGAGGAGGCGATCCGGCTGAAATGTAATTTAATCATTACACACCATCCCATTCTTTTCAAACCACTTAAACGCTTAAATACCCGGCATTTTACCGGACGACTGATTATAAAGGCAATTCAGAACAACATCGCACTGTATGCGGCCCATACCAATCTCGACAGCGTGAAAACAGGAGTTAGTGCGGCATTGGCTGAACAATTGAATTTAACAGATTGTAAAATCTTGTCTCCCCGGAAAGACCTGTTGTGTAAGCTGGTTACGTTTTGTCCGCATGATCATTCAGAAAAAGTCAGGCAGGCTTTGTTTGCTGCAGGCGCCGGGAAAATCGGTCAATATGATGCATGCAGTTTCAATATACGGGGAGAGGGGAGCTTTCGGGCTTCTGATCAGGCCAATCCCTTTGTTGGAAAGGCGAATGAATTGCATTTTGAACCGGAAACCCGTATCGAAACCATCTTTCCGGTGTATCTTCAGAAACAGGTGATTGCTGCGCTGCTGGCCAGCCATCCCTATGAAGAAGTAGCCTGGGATGTATATGCACTTGGTAATACCTGGAATGATGTTGGTTTTGGGATGATTGGTCAGCTTTCAACCCCGATGGATCCGGAAACCTTCCTGAAGTTTCTTTCAGAAAAAGGTGGCTGTAAAGGCATCCGCTATAGTCCGTTAACAGGCCGTAGTATTTCGCGGGTTGCTGTATGCGGAGGATCCGGAAGTTTCCTGATTCAGGAGGCAATTTCAGCCGGAGCCGATGCTTTTGTGACCGGAGATTTAAAATATCATGACTTTTTTGAAGCTGATAATCAGATAGTTCTGTTTGATATCGGACATTATGAAAGCGAACAATTTGCCACCATACTTATAAGTGCGTTACTTAAGGAAAAATTCCCTAATTTTGCAAACTTTATTTCCGGAGAAAATACAAACCCGGTAAACTATTATTTTTAACAAAATCAATATGGCAACATCGAAGTCAAAGGCCAAATCTGCAGTAGCAGAAGAACCCATTGCAGAAAGTGTACAGAATGAAGTGATTGAAAACGTTCATCAGGAAGAAATTTCTGCTGATAAAACGGATGATGACGGTGAAGAGAAGATTGAAGTTACGATTGAGCGGAAGTTAATAGCACTCTACAGCCTTCAGCAAATCGAAACCCAGATAGATAAAATTAAAATTATTCGGGGTGAACTTCCACTCGAAGTTCAGGATCTCGAAGATGAAATTGCCGGACTTGAAACCAGGATTGAAAACCTGAAACTGGAAGCCGATGAAATGGATAAACTGGTCAATGAAAAAAAGGCTTCAATCAAAGAAAGTCAGACCCTGATCAAACGCTACGAAGAACAACAAATGAATGTCAGGAATAACCGTGAATACGATTCTCTTACCAAAGAAGTTGAATATCAGGGTCTTGAAATTCAGTTAAGTGAAAAACGTATCCGCGAATTTACCCTCGCCATCGAAAGCAAAAACGCTTCCGTTTTGCAGGCTCAGGAATTATTAAAAGAAAAAACGAATGATCTTGATCTGAAACGTGCCGAACTGAACGACATCGTGGAAGAAACCGAAAAAGAAGAAAACGAACTCGCCAGAAAATCGGAAGACAATCAGAAATACATCGAGGATCGTCTTGTAACTGCCTATAAACGCATCCGTAAAAATGCCCGCAATGGTCTGGCCGTTGTGCTCATCGAACGCGGTGCCTGTGGAGGGTGCTTCAATAAAATCCCACCACAACATCAGCTCGAGATCTCAATGCACAAAAAAATTATCGTTTGTGAATATTGTGGCCGTATTCTGGTGGATGAGGCAATTGCCAACACCGTAAACGGAATGCCCAAATAAGGAATTCATTGGCTTTCACGCCGACATATAAGAATTGGTTTTGCAAAAAGGGGCAGGTAATGCTCCTTTTTCTTTTGGGAGTATTCTATATTCCATGCAGCGCTTCAGGTGATTATTCCTACAATCAAGGCTGTCAGGCAGCACATGATCAGCTTATCAGATTAAAATTATCTAAGGCTAATGATTTGATAAACAAGGAGAAACACACAAATCCGGATAACCTTATCCCGGTTCTGCTTGAATTTCAATCTTCCTTTCTGAAAGCCTATTGTACCGGAGACGAGGAGGCATTTAAATTTTTTCGCGATTTTAAAAATCAGACAGTACACCGGCTTGAAAACGGGAATAAATTGAGTCCATATTACCGGTATTGCCTGGCCGAAGTGTATATGATGTCGGCTGTCGGGAAAATTCGCAATGAAGATTATCTCAGTGCCATGCATGAGGTGAGAAAGGGTTTTATATTGTTACAGGAAAACCAGAAACAATTTCCTGATTTTCTACCCAATAAAAAAACACTCGGCATGTTGCATGCTCTGGTTGGAGCCATCCCCGAACAGTATATCTGGGTAACGAAATTGCTGGGGATCAAAGGAAGTTTAAAACAAGGTGTTCAGGAGCTTAAAGAAGTTGTTACCAAATCTCAATCAGATAAACGCTATACTTTTCTGAGTTCTGAAAGCCTGGTTATGCTCACCTGGACGGTCCTTGGGTTGGATTTATTTAAAGCAGAAGGTAAATTTGTGGATAGCCAATACCATAATCCGGTGAATAAGGCCTTGGTTTCAGAGAGTGCACTCATGGCCACCGGCTACGCCTGGTATCTTATCAAACAGGGTAATAATGATGATGCCCTTCACCTGTTAAAATCACTGCCTGAAGGAGGCGATTATTTACAGTTTCACTATATAAAATACCTCACCGGTACTGCAGTTCTGAATAAAGCAGATACGACAGCAGCCCGTTATTTCCGGTATTTTGCCACCCGGCATAAAGGACGGAATATCATTAAATCTGCCTGGCATCGGCTCGCCTGGATCGAAATTCTGAAAGACAACGACAAAGGCTATGAAAAATACATGTCTATGGTGAAGCATTTTGGAAATGATGCGGGGGAAGCCGACAAGCTGGCCTTAAAAGAAGCCAAAGAAGGAAAACGCCCGCATAAAGTACTCCTGAAATCCAGACTCTTATGTGATGGGGGATATTATCAACAGGCAGAAATTGCATTAAATCAGGGTCTGAAAACTGATAAAATTTCTACCCGGAAAGATTCTCTTGAGTGTGAATACCGCTATGGCAGGATTTATCAGTACCAGGGTAATTTTGATAAAGCCATTAAATTTTACAAAAAAGCGGTGGAGGACGGGAAGAATGAATCCTGGTATTTTGCCTGTAATTCAGCCCTGATGCTCGGGGAAATTTATGAAGACAAGAGTAATCCACAACTGGCACTTCATTATTACGAAATGTGTCTGGATATTAAACCATCCGAATACAGAGCCAGTCTCCACATGAAAGCAAAAGCCGGTATAAAAAGAATAAAAGGCTAAAGGAATTTATTTCACAGCAACTTCTTCAACCTGCATGATTTCCTTATTATCATCGCGGAATAAAATGGCTAAAGCATGACAGTTTTTATCCGCCCATTCAGCGCCCAGAACAAGCTGAAATGTATTGGTTTTAACCGTGCCTGCTGAAACTACGCCTGAGGTAAGCTGGGTACCGAAGGTTCCGTTATAGGATGCTCTCAGTACATGCATATGAACATAATCATTAATCACAGGTGTGGTTCCCACGGAGGCATTGTTGTTCATCTGGGGTTTGATGATGCTGTCCTCAGAAAGGTAAACAACCAGATAATAATCTGCATCCGTTTCTGTCAGAAATGTTGTTTCAACGTTTATGGTCGAATTTCTGGTGGCCTCTGTATAGGTTTTTGTCATTTTAAGGGAGGCAACCGGTTCATCATCCAGCAGGCTGGTGATCGAATCTTCCCAGTAATCCGGTGAAATGGCATATTTTCCGCTTTCGCTGGAGCGCCGGCTGATCATCCCGTTTGGGTATCCAAAGGGTTCTATATTGAAGGTGCTGTTCAGTTCATCCCCGACTGCTGTCCTGAAATCATAGGCAAATGGTCCTCCCGGAATCGGTGTGGAAAAACTGCCACTGCTGTGTACTGTGAGAAGTAATAACTGATTGGGATATTTTTCCAGCAAATCATGCGCAAGAACGGCAGCTTCAGGACAATTCGGACATCTGTGGCCTGTAAAATCTTCGATCAGAACCTTGCGCTTCACGGCAGTACTGGTATCCGGACCTTCAGATTTCCGTGCATAGGGTGCATCAATTTTATCACAGGAGGTGCTGGCGATCAGCACGGTGAAAACAAAAAACAGGAAATATAATGATCGTTTCATGACGGTATAATTTAGAAACTGCTTGTTAAACTGATTTGTAGCCCATTGGAAGCCGGAACCTGACGACAGACGCCGCCGACACAGATAATACCTTCACGCTGACGGCCATAGGAAAAGGCAATACGCGTCGGTCCTTTGGTGTATCCTACCGAACCAAGGTAATAGTGCAACTGTTGTTTGCTGTCCTCATTACCATAGTTGTAAAGATCCATCACTGAAACGAACCACCTTGGAGCAAAAGTATATTCAGCCACGATTGCAGCCCAGTCGCCTTTATCCTGGTTGGTGGTCAGACTCTGAAACTCACAGCGCAAGGCATGTTTGTCGTTGAATTTATAGGTTATATCAGCCACAACAATATCGGCATATACCATGGGTGCACCAGGATGACCTTCCACAATATCAATGTTATAGGATTGATTGATATAGTTCAAAATTGCTTTCCATTTCTTATTGAATTTATGACTGATGTCGATGTTGAAGTCATGAAAAAAAACAGCTTCTCCCAATTTAAAGAACCCGGAAGTATAGCCCAGCGTTCCGCTTTCGTCAATCAGCGTTGTGTCATTAATCGCTTTTTTATCCAGGGACTGAACCTTGGAGAAGTTTATTGTTACGTCGGTTCCATATTTGCCACCCAGAAAACTCCCCTTTTTTAACAGATATTCTACTTGTGCAAAATATCCGATTTCGCCATTGGGCTGGGTTGCGTATGGGTATACTGATGTCAGGGCATAACTGTGCTGCTTGGTCAGCGCAGGCAAATACGAAATCGTAAGCGGATTGCCTGTAATCGAACGATCGGTCCTGAAATTCATGTTATCAATTCGTTTGGCAGCCAGAATAATTCCAATTCCTTTTTTAGAATAGGTTCCGGTTACAAACAAGGCTTCACCCGGTTTGTAAATGTAATTATTCAGAGTATTGGGATCATTGATTTTATACGCATACTCCCCGGTCAGACCAAAATTGCCGCGTGTCAGATCAAAGCGGCCCGACATAGCGGCCACATTTTTAGGTAGTTTGTACTTAAAAGTAGGATTGTCGGTCTGAAACTTCGAAATGAAACTCCCGCCCAGGGTGAGCCTGGTTTTCGACTCAGACAAAGGTTTTATCAGCTCATTCACCATGAATTCACCGTCAAATCCACGGAGTATGCCCTTGCTCTTTGCCCAGTAATACCGCTGATTACCGGCCATCCCTTTCAGATTGATCCCTTTTACAGGAGCATATTTTACCTGAATTCCATCAATTGAATTGTCGATACCCAGGGTTTTTTCTTCATACGCTCTGAAAATCAATCCATTCCCGAATTGATCGTAAAAATTACCTACTGTTATTTCGAGTTCGTCTTTCTTGTAACTGGCAAAACGATAGGGGATTCCGCTTCCTTTATATTCCTGGTCATAGCCTTTCATCGGGTTGAGATACGCTTCGTACCGCACTCCGACCGTGAAAGGACCATTGTTATAAATCAGGTTTAAGAAACTGTTCGATAAAAATTGTTCGTCCACAGTATCAGCACCAATGGCTTCATCCGGTTTGTAAACCTGGCCTTCAAATGAGAAATTGCCATGGATGGTACCAGAATTCAAAGCATTCTGGGCATAGGTTTTGCCCAATACAAGGAGAAATCCAATCAACAAGAGTGGAAATAGCGTATTTTTCATAGAAATATTTTTCAAGATTAATGGGCTATAGATTCACCTTTAGCGACTTTTCTCACCAGTTCAATCAGCTCAAGTTCAGCACCTTCTGAGAAAGAAGTGTGTTGCCATACAATTTCACCTTTCCCGTTGAGCAGAAAAGTGTGCGGAATCATATTAACATTCATGGCGCGTTTAAAATCGCCATTTACATCCAGTAAAACATCGTACGACCAGCCTTTGGCATCCACTGTTGGTTTTACGCGCGCACTCGAACGTGCATCATCAACCGAGACAGCAATCAGTTTAACGCCGGTTTCTTCAACCCATTCGTCATACACATCTGAGATTGTTGTTAATTCTTTAATACAGGGTTTACACCACAAAGCCCAGAAAGAAATAATAACAGGTTTGCCGTTATTCGAGATTTCATCTGTTTTAATGGTTTTCCCGTCAATGGTTTTGAGTTCAATGGAAGGGAGTTTCTCCACTTTTTTTTCAGTTTCCTGAGCCGGAATACTGCTGCAGATAAGCAGGCTGAGGCAGATCATGAGAAGTTTACGCATAGGGCAAGAATTATTTGGTTGCACAAAAGTAGTTAAATATTGAATTTACACAATATATGTTTCCAATATCCGTGCCATGGGTTGTGGACTCAGCAACAGTATGTCGAGCAGATTGGGTATCAGAACACATTCTCCGGGTTTTATTTCCACACTGCCATCAGGATAAATCAATTCACAACTGCCTTCAGTACAGAGATAAATGACAAAGGAATCGAGATCGGTGTAGTCCTTTTTCAATGGTTTGTTAATATGAATTAGGTTGGTGGTGAATTGAGGTGATTTAACCAGATTGACACTTCCGTTGTCTTTTTCTTTATACAAGGTCCGGTAAGATTCAGGAACCGTGAAATCAATTGCATCCAGGGCTTGTTCTGTATGTAATTCACGCGACATGCCCCTGTGATCGATTCGATCCCAGTCGTAAATACGATAGGTAATATCCGATGTTTGTTGTATTTCGGCCAGAACCATGCCCGGTCCGAG
>CAYLTH010000025.1:0-12389 GCA_964386485.1 uncultured Bacteroidales bacterium
AGAAATTCTGAATTAAATAAATATTAACCTCTGGAAAGAATAGTTTAGAGATTCGACATACCTGCTTAGGGTAAAATAATATCATTCAGGAATCAATGGGCATGCCGGACACCTTAAATGTTGTCTTTGGTGACTTTATCTTTAACATCCTTTATCACCGGAGCCAAAGCGGTGAGGGGTTTATAGAAAAGCGAATCTTTTGTAAGTTTTTCAGGTACAATGGATCCGTTTTTTGTAAACCCGTTCAGGATGCTGAAGAGGAAACTGATAATCAGTGCCCACTTTGTCAAACCAAAAATCATTCCAAGTAATTTATTCAACCAGCCCAGCATGATGATTTCGGCTGTTTTGCTGAGTATTTTCCCTAAAAACCAGGTTCCGAGCAGAACCAGGATAAAAACGAGTGCAAAGGCCACAACCGGGAGGTATTCGGTGTTCCAGCCGAAGGTTACTTTAAGCCATTCGGAAGCGAGACCGGATAAATGCATTCCCAGGTAAATCCCGGCCACAAAACCAATAAGAGTAGCCAATTCCTGGATGAGCCCATGCTTAAAACCACGGTAAATACCCCAGGCCAGCGGGATGGCGATAACAATATCCAATACATTCATATTCAGGATTTTAATCGACGAATCAGTTCTGTTGAATACACAAAATTATTCAACTCCGGGTTATCGGTGTGCAGAATTTCTTCCCGGTTTCCTTCCCAACTCAACCGGCCTTCAAACAAAAAGGAAATTTTATCTCCGATTTCGAGTACCGAATTCATATCATGGGTATTCACGATAGTTGTAATATCGTATTCCTGCGTAATTTCAGCAATCAGCTTGTCAATAACATTGGCTGTTTTGGGGTCAAGTCCGCTGTTGGGCTCATCACAAAACAGGTATTTGGGTTGCATGGCAATGGCGCGGGCAATGGCAACCCGTTTTTTCATTCCTCCACTGATTTCCGATGGGAAAAGTTTATGTGCTTTGGGCAGGTTCACCCTGTTCAGGCAGAAATCGGCCCGCTCTGCCTTTTCTTTCGGATTCATCTTCGAAAACATGTTGAGCGGAAACATTACGTTTTCCATAACAGTCATGCTGTCGAATAAAGCACCTCCCTGAAACAACATCCCGATATCCTGCCGGATATGTTTCATTTCTTCGAAAGAAAGATGACTGATGATTCTTCCGTCGAAACTGATTTCTCCCTCATCAACCGGAAGCAAACCCACGAGGCATTTCATCATTACAGTTTTACCGGAACCGCTTTGACCGATAATCAGGTTGGTTTTTCCCTGATGAAAACTCAGGCTGATGTCCTTCAGAACCTCCTGATCTCCAAATCGTTTTGATATGTGTCGTGCTTCGATCATGCCAGCATGAGTTGAGTCAGAATCAGATTAAAGAGAATAATGGCGATACTGCTGTGTACAACTGCACGGGTACTGGCACGGCCAACTTCGAGTGCACCACCCTGGGTATTGTATCCGTGAAATCCGGAAATAGAGGTAATCAGATAGGCAAATACCACCGTTTTTACCATGGCATAGACCACATCATACGGATTGAAATCGAACTGAACGCCATAAATGTACTCCGGCGAACTGCATAAACCAGTAACTACACCAGCCATCCATCCGCCAAATATGCCTAAAAACATGGAGATGATGATAATAATCGGGTTGATCACCATAGCAGCCACGATTTTCGGCAGAATCAAAAAGGCAGCTGAGTTGATACCCATGATTTCCAGCGCATCGATTTGCTCTGTTACGCGCATCGTCCCGATTTCGGAAGCAATTCCGGAACCCACTTTCCCGGCAAGAATCAGTCCGATAATGGTTGGAGAGAACTCAAGAATAACCGACTGTCGCACTGTAAAACCCACGGCATACACCGGAATGAGCGGTCCGTCGATATTAAACGCTGTTTGTATGGTTACAACTGCTCCCATAAAAACAGAAATGATGGCTACAATTCCCAGCGAATCCACACCCAGCTTTTCCATTTCAAGAAATACCTGATGATAGTAAATCTTCTTCTTCTCCGGTTTTGTGAGAACCAGGCGCATTAAAAGAAGATATCGGCCTATATCGTTTAGTAATCGGAACAAAGTGTGCTTTATTTTTAAAAACGAGGTCAAAGATACATTGGTATGCTGTTTTTTTCATGAATTGGAAAAAAAATCAAAGCAACGCACCAATTTTGTAATTATTTGTGCACAGTTTAGCAATGTGCACAGTATTTGTGCATAGCAAAAAGCTTATGATGGGTTTTGCCGGATAACTTTGAGCAGGGCATGATTAAGATACAGGATTTCATTCCCGGAAGTTTCGCGGATAAGAATACCGGCATCTTCAAGTTCACCAAGGTATTTACTGGCTGTATTGCGGCTGGCGATTCCACTTTCGGTCAGAAAAGCGATTTTGCAGTAGGGTTGCAGGAACAAAATTTTAACCAGTTCGTAGCTGTAGATTTTGGGTGTCTTTATCCGCATGAGTTCCTGCGTTTCAAGGAATAAACCATAGATGGCATTCACTTTATCCAATGTGAAAACGGCTGTTGAGCGCACGGCTTCCAGCATAAATAAAATCCACTCTTCCCAGTTTTCATTTTCAGTGACCTGCCTCAGGAGGCGGTAATAGTCGCTTTTGTTTTCATTGATAAACTTTGAAAGATATAAAATCGGCTGGTCGAGCAGATGCTGATTGCACAGAAACAAGACATTCAACACCCTTCCGGTACGGCCATTTCCATCCGGAAAAGGGTGAATGGCTTCGAACTGATAATGGAGCAGGGCCATTTTAATCAGGGGATCGAGCGGATAATCACCCAACGCAAAATCAAGCCAGTTTTCGAGTTTAGCCAGAATGATATCTTTTCCGGCAGGGGGGGTATAAATAATCGTGGACCTGTCACCAATATAAACCTCTTTTTCGCGAAGGCCTTCACTCTTTTCGATAATGGTGCGGTTAATTTTTTCGATGAGTCCGATTGAAAACCCGTAGTGATCGAACTCGGTCCAGGCCTGATACAGCGCCTGACGGTAGCGCAATACTTCTTTTGTCTGGCTGTCAGGAACCGAGGATGCAGAAAAAGCCCGGTAAAGCTTATCAGATGTAGTAAAAATATTCTCTATTGAGGAACTGTCGCGTGCTTCCTGCAATGCAATGGTATTGATCAGCATTTTCTGATCCGGAATAACCGGAGCCCTGCCTTTGAGTTCAGCAAGTGCTGCACGGGCATCGGCCAGTTTTCGCAAAATTTCTATATTTTCGAGGCGTTCTGCAGCCGGAGGAAGCAATGGGAGCCGGTTATTCGGCGTTTCTTTAAACGGTATCATACAAATAAATAAACAAATTCCGGGTTAAGTAACCTCTCAAAAGTAAATAAAACTCAGGAATTATTACTTTTACACCATGATAAGAAGAAAGCATTTCAATCACAATATACTATTAATCATAGGATTAATATTCATCATAACCCTGGGTTCGTGCGCCTCATCGAAAAACAGCCACAATGGCATGTCAATGCCCAAAAGGAAAAAAAACAAAAAATGTGATTGTCCGAGGTGGACACATGCGGTTCCCGTAAATACATATAACCTGGAATGGCATGCATGAACGCAGGGCGATACTGGATCGTTATCTTCCTTTAAATGCCGGGGATTTGGTTCTTCAGTTGCAGGATGAATGGAAATTTCAGTTAAAAATTACGAAAAACCGTACGACAAAAGTAGGTGATTACCGCTCACCCCGAAACGGAGGCCCTCACCGGATAACTGTCAATCACGATCTGAATCCATTTGCTTTTTTAATTACGCTTATCCATGAAATTGCACATCTGGTGGTATTCGAAGATTACGGCCGGAGTGTAGATCCGCATGGGCGCGAGTGGAGGCAAAAATACCGTGAATTGCTTAATCCGTTTTTGGAACAGGGTATTTTCCCGGAGGATATTAAAGCATCGGTTATGCATTATTTCGACAGGGATGTGAATCGTACAGATTTAGAAATCAATGCCGTATTGCGAAAATATGATATGCCAAACGGTTTGATTCCAATTTCAGAACTTCCGGATGAAACCATGTTTAAACTGAATGATGGCCGGTTATTTATCCGGGGAAACCGAATCCGTACACGGTATCGGTGTTTATGTCTTACAAACCGGAAAACCTATCTGATTCCCAAACTCATGGAAGTATATCCGGTTCATTATCAATATAAATTGGAATTCTCTGCGGATTTGTAACTTTGCACCTTTATAAAATGGTTCTGATGAAAAACAACTATTGTGTAATAATGGCAGGAGGGGTTGGAACCCGGTTCTGGCCGATGAGCCGGACATCCCGTCCAAAGCAGTTTATAGATATACTCGGAGTTGGAGAAACCCTTATTCAACAGACGTTCCGGCGCTTTACCAAGGTTTGTCCCCCCGAAAACATTTACATTGTTACCAACGAGATTTACAAGGATCTGGTGATGGAACAATTGCCGGGCATCGGTTCAAATCAGGTTTTATGTGAACCTTCACGACGGAATACTGCACCCTGTATCGCCTATGCCGCTCATAAAATTAACACCATTAACCCCAATGCACGTCTGGTTGTTGCCCCTTCCGATCATATCATTTTACGCGAAGATATTTTTACAGAAGTGATTCTGGCCGGATTAAATGCCGTTCAGGACAATGACTGGCTGCTCACACTGGGTATCACTCCGAACCGGCCGGATACAGGATACGGCTATATTCAGTTCAATGAAGATATCCGGTACGAAAAAGATCACCGGATTTGTAAAGTGAAGACCTTCACCGAAAAACCAAATCTGGAAATTGCCAAATCCTTTATCAGCAGCGGGGATTTTCTCTGGAATTCAGGAATTTTTATCTGGTCTTTAAAAACAATTCTTTCAGAAATGGCCCAACATCTTCCTGATATTAATGAATTGTTTCTGGAAGGTGCCCATGCCTATAATACACCCGGAGAACAAACCGCCATTGACACGATTTATTCACAATGCCGAAGTATTTCCATCGATTATGGTATCATGGAGAAATCCGACAATGTATACGTGCTTTCGTCTGATTTCGGCTGGTCTGATCTGGGAACCTGGGGTTCACTGTATGAAATCAGGTCGAAAGATGAAGCCGGTAACAGCATCATCGGACGCAATGTAATGATGTATGATTCAACCAATTGCGTTGTAAATATGCCCAAGGAAAAACTGGTTGTTATTCAGGGTCTGAACGATCATATTGTTGTGGAGGATGATTCTATACTGTTGATTTGCCGCAAAGAGGACGAACAACAGATCCGGAAATTCGTCAATGATGTGATGGTGAATAAAGGAGAACGCTACGTCTGATGCTTCACGCTTATTTAAACAGCCTTCCCGGTTAAGTGGGTGTACTTTCCGTGTTGGTCGTGAAATAAATCCGGTTGACAGATTCATTTTTCTATATATCTCAGAAAACCAAACCTTTGCCTTAAATAGATTTTATATTTACCAAACCAAAACACGATGAAAAAACATGTGCTATCGTTCATGATTACCCTGTTGACCCTCAGTGGTTTCAGGGCTGTTGCCGATGAAGGAATGTGGTTGCCTTTATTCATTGACAGATTGAATTATGTTGACATGCAGAAAGCCGGGCTTCGACTGACTGCAGAGGAAATTTACAGTATTAACCACAACAGTCTGAAAGACGCTATTGTCATTTTTGGCGGAGGATGTACCGGGGAAATCGTTTCCGGAGAAGGTTTGTTATTTACCAATCATCATTGTGGTTATGGAGCTATTCAATCGCACAGTTCGGTTGAGCACGATTACCTGACCAATGGTTTCTGGGCTTTAAACAAGAATGAAGAGCTTCCGAATGAAAATCTTACGGTGCGTTTTCTGGTTCGTATCGAAGATGTGACTTCCAAAGTACTCGCCGGTATTGATGCCCGTTTGAGTGAAGACGAACGGACTAAAAAAATACAGGAAATCAGCAAAAAACTCGAAACCGAAGCTTCTGACAATAAACGATATGATGTTGTGGTTCGTGGTTTCTTTAGTGGCAATGAATACTATCTTTTTGTGTATGAAACATTTAAAGATGTTCGACTCGTTGGAACACCTCCCAATTCGATTGGAAAATTCGGTGGAGATACAGATAACTGGATGTGGCCCCGCCATACCGGTGATTTTTCTGTTTTCCGCGTCTATTCAGGTCCCGATGGAAAACCGGCTCCGTATTCCAAAGATAATATTCCGATGAAACCAAAGCATTTCCTGCCTGTTTCTATCAAAGGTGTTCAGAAAGATGATTATGCAATGATTCTGGGTTATCCGGGAAGCACAAGCCGCTATTTAACTTCATGGGGCGTGAAACTGGCGCTCGAAGAAACCAATCCCGCTGTTGTTAAAATCCGCACCGAAAAACTGGCTTTACTGAAACAGGATATGGATGCCAGCGATGCTGTGAGAATAAAATATTCATCCAAATATGCAGGAATCGCCAATTACTGGAAATACTTCATTGGCCAAAGCAAAGGCTTAAAACGGCTGAATGTATACAATGATAAAAAAGATCTGGAAAACCGCTTTTCAACCTGGGTTTCAGGCAACCCACAGCGAAAAGAAAAATACGGACAGGCTTTTGATGATATTTCTGCAGCTTATGCCGAAATGACCAAATATGCCAAAGTGCGTACCTACTTTAATGAATGTCTGGTTCGTGGTGCTGAAGTGGTAGGATTTGCACGCAGCTTTGAAGGCATACTTGCCGATCTGAAAGCCGAAAAACAGGATCCTGAAAAAATAAAAGCAGATGTGGCCAAACTTCGCGACCGGGCTGCTTCCTTCTTTAAAGATTACAATGAAGCCACCGATAAAAAACTGATGGCTTCAATGTACAGTCTGTTTGTAAAAGATATCTCTCCGGAATTCTATCCCACTGTTATTGCTGAAGTTAATGGCAAATACAAAGGCAATTTTGCAAAATATGCCGAAGATATTTACAAAAAATCATTTCTGGCTTGTCCGGTATCTACCGAAAACTGGCTGAAAGAACCGAATGCAAAAAAACTCGAAAAAGATCCCATTTTCAAATTGATGCTTTCGATTATGGCAAAAGCCAACAATGTAAGTGATCTTCTCAATGCTCCGCAAAACCAGTTAAACCGGGGTTCACGCGCCTTTATCGCCGGTTTGCGCGAAATGCAGCCTGATAAAAAGTTTTATCCGGATGCCAATTCAACCATGCGTCTGACCTATGGTAAAGTTCTGGATTATTACCCAGCCGATGCCGTGCATTATGACTTTAAAACAACCTTGCAGGGGATTATGGAAAAAGAAGATCCTTCCAGCGATGAATTTATTGTCCCTGACAAACTGAAACAACTTTATGCAGCCAAAGATTTTGGCCCGTATGGTGAAAATGGAGAACTCATAACCTGCTTCCTGACCGATAATGATATTACCGGCGGAAACAGCGGAAGCCCTGTTATCAATGCCAATGGCGAACTGATTGGCCTCGCATTCGATGGCAACTGGGAAGCCATGAGCGGCGATATCATTTTCGAACCTGCTTTACAACGTACTATTGTTGTGGATGCCCGTTATGTCCTTTTTGTTATCGACAAATTTGCCGGTGCCAAGAACCTGATTAATGAATTGACAATCCGGAAATAAAATTCCCGATTCTTTTGAAAAAGGGTGCTTTTCGGGGCACCCTTTTTTTTGTGCCCGGCCCGATATTCGGATATGTCGGCTGTTATTGATATTTTTGCAAAAAATTTGATTATGAATTTTGTTGAAGAACTGCGCTGGAGAGGAATGATCCACGATATGACCCCGGGAGTGGAAGACTATTTAAAAAAAGGAATGGGAACAGCCTATGTCGGAATTGACCCGACGGCAGATTCACTCCACATCGGTCACCTTGTATCGATCATGATGCTGAAAATTTTTCAGATGTCGGGGCATAAACCCATAGCTCTGGTTGGCGGAGCAACCGGGATGATCGGCGATCCCTCCGGAAAATCTGAAGAACGTAACTTGCTGGATGAAAGCGTATTGCGTCATAATCAGGAATGTATTAAACAACAGTTGCTTCGGTTTCTGGATTTCGATAATTCCCAAAGCAACAGTGCGGAAGTGGTTAACAATTACGACTGGATGAAGGAATTCAGTTTTCTGGGATTCCTGCGGGATGTCGGTAAACACCTCAGTGTCAATTATATGATGTCGAAAGATTCGGTTCAGAAACGCCTTGAAACCGGAATTTCTTTTACCGAATTTACGTATCAGCTGGTTCAGGGATACGATTTTCTGCATTTGTATGAGAACAAGAACTGCGGTTTGCAGATGGGGGGATCCGATCAATGGGGGAATATTACCACCGGTACCGAACTCATCCGCAGGAAAGCCGGAGGCGAAGCCTACGCCCTTACCTGTCCGCTGATTACCAAAGCTGATGGTGGCAAGTTCGGCAAAACCGAAAAAGGCAATATCTGGCTTGATCCCAAACGGACCTCTCCCTATACTTTTTACCAGTTCTGGCTCAATGTAAGCGACAGTGATGCCGCGAAATACATCCGCATTTTCACTCTTTTCACCAAAGAACAGGTTGAAGAATTCGAAAAACAACATGCCGAAGCCCCGCATCTGCGTTTATTGCAAAAAGAACTGGCCAAAGACCTGACCTGCAGGGTACATTCGGAGGATGATTACAATCAGGCTGTGGAGGCTTCGCAGATATTATTTGGAAAAGGAACTACAGAAACCCTGAAATCATTGAGCGAAGACATGTTTCTCTCTGTTTTTGAAGGTGTTCCGCAATCCGCTATTCTTAAATCCGAACTGGAAACCGGAATTCCGGTATATGAATTTCTGGCCGATAAATCCGGAGTTTTCCCCTCTCGTGGTGAAGTCCGTCGCATGATGAAAGATGGTGGAGTTCAGATCAACAAAGAGAAGATCGACGACAATACTATCGTTGGAACCAACTTCCTGATGAACGGCAAATACATCCTTGTTCAGAAAGGAAAAAAGAATTACCACCTGGTAATTGCTGAATAGCTGATTGAGTAGTGATTATTTCTTTATGACCTTTTTCCCTTTGGAAAACGTTACCGAATAGATGACCTTTCCATCTTTATCATAATATGTCCAGGTTCCTTCCTTGGCTTTATCCTTGTATGCCCCTACGGAAGAAACCCGTCCATTTTCATGATAGCTGACAAATTTCCCGTCGGGTCTGTTCTGAACAAAAGTCTGTTCGCGGATTTTCTGGCCTTCGGCATCAAAAAACATCCAGAAGCCTTCTTTATCATCGCCTTTGTAATCACCGGCTTCTTCAATATTCCCGCTGGTATACCATTGCACCCATCGGCCTTCTTTCCTGCCATCAAGGTATTTCCCGGTTGATTGTTTCTGCCCACTGATATACCAGTATGTGTACATTCCATCCCGGATATCATCCTTATAATTGGCTTCGTATTTGATTTTTCCATTGAAGTACCATCCCTGCCAGAAGCCATTCATTTTCCCCTGCTTAAAGTTTCCCTTATCTTTAACCATGCCTTCTTCGGTCCAGCTTGTCCATTCTCCTTCTTCCTTATCATTCAGAAAAGAACCTTCCCGCTGTTTTTTGCCATTTTCGAACCAGCTGACCCAATTCCCGTTACGGTCTCCGTTTTCATACTTCCCCTGTCGCCACTTTTCTCCGGTTTTATAGAAAAAGGTCCAGTCGCCGTGTTGTTTTCCGTGCTTAAAGCTGCCGGTACTCCCGGTTTTCCCGTCTTCCTGATAAAAAACCCAGAGGCTGTCCTGTTCATCTTGCAGAAGCGTCCCTTTCATTTCCTTATTTCCGTTGGCATAATACCAGACGGCGGGGCCATTGAGCTTACCGTCTTTCCAGGTTCCGGAAAACTGGATCTGTCCGTTGTCATGCCAGACAGTAGTCGGACCGTGTTTTACATCCTTTACATATTCCAGTTCTTCTTTCTTTTTTCCGTTTTGATGCCAGCTGATCCATATGCCTTCTTTCAGCCCTTTGCTTACTTTTCCTTCCCGTTCCTTTTCACCTGATGTAAACCAGCTTGTCTGCAGGCCATTCTGCATTTCCTTGACAGCCCATTTTTTCCCGTCATCATAAAAGATAAGCCATTTCCCGGTTTTTTCGCCTTTGGAATAGGTTCCTTCCATATACAAAAGACCGTTGGAATGATAATACATCCATTTGCCCTCTTTCAGGCTGTCTGTAAGCACTCCTTCGGCTTTTTTGTTCCCGTTCGACCAATATTCCGTTTTAACCCCCTGGGCTATCAGAAGCCCTGAAATCAACACGAAACAAAGTGTGGTAAAAAATGGCAGACGTATTTTTCTCATGTTTCCTATTTTTTCCTTTCGGTAATAAACTCAACTAACTGACGGAGTGATTCTTTGGCCGGAGATTCGGGGAAAGAGTCAATAGCCAGAACGGCTTTTTCGCGGTATTCATACATTTTCTGCCGTGCATATTCAATTCCGCCACTGTCGTTCACCTGTTTTATAAGTTCGGCAACCCGTTCAGGTTCATTATTATGCCGTTTTACAGTATGGATAACCTTGCGTTTTTCGAGGAAACTCAGTTTACTCAGCATGTAAATGAGCGGCAGGGTCATCTTTTTCTCCTTGATATCAATACCTCTGGGTTTACCAATTCCCTGATCGGCTCCGTAATCGAATAAATCGTCGCGGATCTGAAATGCAATGCCGGCATATTCGCCAAATTCATGGAGTTTCTGCACGGTTTCTTTACCGGCTCCGGCCGATTCGGCACCAATGGCAGTACAGGATGCAATCAGAGAGGCCGTTTTCTTCCGGATTATCTCGAAATAAACATCTTCGCGAATATCCAGGAAACGGGCTTTCTCAATTTGCAGCAACTCGCCTTCACTCATCTGACGGGTAGCTGTAGAAACGATCTTCAGGAATTCAAAATCATTGTGATCGAGTGCAAGCAACAATCCTTTTGAGAGCAGATAATCCCCGATTAAAACGGCAATTTTGTTTTTCCACAGGGCATTGATAGAGAAAAATCCTCTGCGCTCATTGGAATCATCCACCACATCATCATGAATCAGCGTTGCTGTATGGAGCATTTCGATCAGGGTCGCCGCACGGTAAGTTGAGTCGTTAACCCCTCCACACAATTCTGCCGAAAGAAAAACGAAAAGCGGACGTATCTGTTTGCCTTTGCGTTTAACCACATACCGCATAATAATATCAAGCAGCGAAACCTTACTCAGCAGCGCTTCCTTAAACCGGGGTTCAAAAGCCAGCATGTGCTCACGCACCGGCTCCTGAATATGTTCTATTGTCATTTTTTGTGTCATTTACTTTTTTAGTAATTCCAGTGTTGTTGTTTCCAGAATTTTTCCAACAGGATAAACATCCTTTTGTGCATCGCGCCAGGGAGTTCGCATATAAAACCAGTTAAGTATTTCCCAGGAACTTTTCGCAAATTCAGGTTCAGCAGCTTTTTTAATCTCCAACTCCTTCAGTAATTCGGGATTTTTCTGTATCATTTCTCTGGCCAGAACCTCCATTTTATAGGATTCGGCATACTCCTTCTGTTCAAACAAAGCATTGAAATATCCCCACCAGGCCAGCGATGTGGAAGCAGCAGGTTCGAGGAGACTGGCAATAATTTTTGCAGATGGCTGATTGGTTTCTACAACCACAGAACCTGCCGGAAACATACGCTCTTCTTTTAGCTCAACCGCTTCAAAACTCACCGTTTGTCTGCCTTCATATGAATTTTGTCTGAATTTAATATTCTTAAATGAGTAGGACCCAATATTGATTTTGGTTTCCCGGTTCAGGGTAAATGTTTTGACTCCGTGAATCTGCAGCTTCTGAATTACCTCTGTCCATTCGGGTGGAATAATATAGGCTTCAGGGATGCTAATCAGCGTTTTGGGTTTAAAAACATCAAATAAAGGAACCTTAAATGTTGCCGGTGTTTTGGAATAGGTAAACCAATCGCCTCCGCTGAGATCACTTTTGCTTACACTGTATTCAAATCCCAGAAAATCAATCATGGAACTGTCGGTTTTGGATGCTTCAAAATCAACAACAAGGGGCTCTGATCTGAACTTTTTACCGGAGGTATAATCATCTGCCTCAGCAATCCGTTTTGATAAGGTTTTGCTTTGTTCAGAAAGGATCGTCAATGAATTTTTAAGCATTTCATAGGTAGCTGTTACCCGAGTTTTGTAATCTTTGAGCATATGGCTTTCGATGAGGATGGAAGGCCTGTTTGTATAGGCCGTATAACCATGTGAAAGCATAGGAGGGGAAACATGGGTTCGGAGTCCGCTGCGGGGATCATGCCAGTTTTTAAATTCAACATACGTAACAAGCGGAA
>CAYLTH010000025.1:12489-32319 GCA_964386485.1 uncultured Bacteroidales bacterium
AGTCCGCTGCGGGGATCATGCCAGTTTTTAAATTCAACATACGTAACAAGCGGAAAACCACTGGCTACCATGCGCTTTTCAATTTCAGGCTTAAACTCTGTTTTCTGCCAGGCGGTTAATCCGGCTTCCATATTGCCGTTGATCTCCATAGCATAGGTGAGAGCATATTGGTAATCTGCTCCGTCAGTAACATGGCAATCAATAAAGAAATCCGGTTTCCACTCATGGTAGAGACTAAGCCAGGCCTTAATTTCCGGAGATTCGGCTTTCAGATAATCCCGGTTGAGATTCAGATTTTGTGCATTCGTCCGCCATCCCATTTCTTTGGGCCCATCCTGATTAATGCGATTGTAGGGTCCAAATCGTTCATGACCGTCAACATTAAAAATGGGAATAAACAGTATGGTTACATGATCCAGAATCTGCGGCTGAAGTTTTGCAATAACCATATCACGGATCAGCATAAGACCGGCATCTTTTCCGTCAGGTTCTCCGGCATGGATACAGGCCTGAATCATCACCACCAGATTATTTGACCCATGCACGGCTGCCGGATCAAAATGGCCTTCTTTATCAACAATGAGCAGCGGAAGATCACGTCCCCTGGCACTTTTTCCAAAACTAAGATAATGTACAGAAGAAGAGGCATCAGATAACTGCCGGCAATACCGAATGGTTTTATCATAGCGGGGAGTTTCCAGAAAACCAGATTTTTCATAATAGGTATCCCAATCCTGAGCCTGTGAAAAGGCTTGCAAAATCAGGCATTGCAAAAGAAATAAAAGGAAATATCTCATGAACAGGGCTACTTAAACCCCAAAATTAAGCATATTCTGCTTTACTTCACGCCAAAGCAGATATCCATTTTTCTGGCTTTGCTGATTAATGGGTGATCCGGAGGTACTGTACGCAGCTTTTCCCCGACAACCTTGAGCGGTACTTCTGTAATTTTATCGCCTTTGGAAGCAACCATATTCCCAAATTTTCCCTTGACAATAAGTTCGACTGCTGCTGATCCGTATCGTGTTGCCAGTATCCGGTCCATGGGGGAGGGGCTTCCTCCACGCTGAATATATCCTAAAATGGTTTCCCGGGTTTCAAGACCTGTCATCCGGCGAATCATTTCGGCAACATAACGACCCGCTGTTTCTTTTGTTGGCCGGCTGATTCCTTCAGCTACAACAACAATGGAATAGGGTTTTTTCTTGCTTGCTCTTGATTCAAGGTATTCGGTTACAATCTGGGCATCAAAAGGTACTTCCGGCAATAAAATAACATCCCCTCCGCCTGCCACACCGCTGTATAAAGCCAGCCAGCCTGCATGATGACCCATAACTTCAATCA
Organism: uncultured Bacteroidales bacterium; assembly: GCA_964386485.1. Lineage (GTDB taxonomy): Bacteria > Bacteroidota > Bacteroidia > Bacteroidales > CAIXZF01 > CAIXZF01. The sequence goes on from CAYLTH010000025.1 coordinate 13,834, forward strand.
CCATAATACGTTTATGCGAATTCGCTGTGGAATGAAGACGATCGATTGATTCGGTTGCAATCCACAAAGCAGAATCAAAACCAAAAGTAAGCTCGGTTCCCCATACATCATTGTCAATTGTTTTGGGGATTCCGATGACATTTAAACCTTCCTCTGCCAGCAGATTGGCTGTTTTCTGTGTGCCGTTTCCACCGATACAAACAAGGGCATCCAGGCCAAGTTCTTCATAATGTTTGCGGATAAGCCGGGGTTTATCAACACCCAGACCGGGACCATCCTTTTTAAAGGGTTTCTCGCGGGAAGTACCCAAAATAGTCCCTCCGTGGGTCAGGATTCCTGAAAGATCATCTTCCTGCAAGACTCTGGATTCCTTATTGATTAATCCCAGAAATCCGGAAGAGATTCCGATAACTTCCATGCCATATTCAACAATGGCTGTTTTACCAACTCCACGGATGGCAGCATTGATCCCCGGGCAATCACCACCGGCTGTTAAAATACCGATCCGCATTCCTTTTGTAGCTGCGTTCATGCTTTAATTTATAGAAAGATGTAAATCGCTTTACAGGCTATAACTTACGTTTTACTTCGATTTCTTCATAGCCCTCTACAATATCACCAACTTTGACATCATTAAAGTTGTCGATGCTTAGTCCGCATTCCATACCGGCAGAGGCTTCCTTTACATCGTCTTTAAAACGTTTCAGAGTACTGAGTGATCCAGTGTGTACGACAATTCCGTCGCGAATCAGGCGGACTCTCGTATTTCGGGTAATTTTCCCGTCGAGAACCATACATCCTGCAACTGTACCAACTTTGGTAATTTTGAAGATATCGCGGACTTCAAGATTACAGAGGATTTTCTCTTCAATTTCAGGCGATAACATTCCTTCAATAGCGGATTTAACCTCATTGATTGCGTTGTAGATGATAGAATAGGTGCGGATATCAATTTCCTCCTGCTCTGCCAGTTTCCGTGCTTTGGGCGAAGGCCGTACATTGAAAGCAACAATAATAGCATTGGAAGCTGAGGCCAGCAGAACATCTGACTCGGTTACAGCGCCCACACTCTTATGAATAACGTTAACAAGTACCTGCTGGTTGCCCTGTTTGAGCAGAGCATCGCTTAAAGCTTCAACAGATCCGTCAACATCTCCTTTGACAATAATGTTCAACTCTTTGAAGTCTCCGATCGCAATACGACGGCCGATTTCATCGAGTGTAATATGTTTCTGGGTACGTAATCCCTGCTCACGCTGCAATTGCTGGCGTTTTGAAGCAATGCTCTTGGCTTCTTTTTCATCCGACATTACATTGAAAGCATCTCCGGCCTGAGGTGCACCGGTAAGACCCAGTACAAGAAGCGGAGTAGATGGCCCTGCAATCTTAACTGCCTGGTTACGCTCATTGTACATCGCTTTTACACGGCCATATACCGAACCTGCAATCAGGAAGTCGCCCTGTTTGAGTGTTCCATTCTGAACCAGCAATTTGGCAACATAACCACGTCCCTTGTCAAGAGAAGATTCGATAATGGTTCCATAAGCCTTGCGCTTGAAATTTGCTTTCAAATCAAGCAATTCGGCTTCAAGTAATACTTTTTCAAGCAAAATGTCAATATTGAGACCAGCCTTGGCTGATATCTCCTGACATTGGTATTTTCCACCCCATTCTTCAACCAGAATGTTGAGATTCGCAAGTTGCTCGCGGATTCTGTCGGTATTGGCAGATGGTTTATCAATTTTATTTATGGCAAATACCATTTGTACACCAGCCGCCTGAGAGTGGTTGATGGCTTCAATGGTCTGAGGCATCACGGCATCATCTGCAGCAATAATAATAATGGCCACATCGGTAACTTTCGCTCCTCTTGCACGCATGGCAGTAAAGGCTTCGTGACCCGGAGTATCCAGGAATGTAATCCGTTTACCATTTTCGAGTGTTACCTCATAGGCACCGATATGCTGGGTAATACCCCCGGCTTCCCCGGCTACAACATTCGTTTTACGAATATGGTCGAGCAGGAGTGTTTTACCGTGGTCGACGTGACCCATAACTGTAACAATCGGAGCACGCGATTCGAGATCTTCCGGATTATCGCTGCCTTCCTGTTCAAGAATTGCTTCCTGAACATCCACACTCACAAATTCTACTTTAAATCCAAAGTCCTCTGCAATCAGCACCAGTGTTTCTGCATCGAGCCGCTGATTGATAGCAACCATGATTCCCAACGACATACAGGTTGAAATAATGGTTGTTACCGGAACATTCATCATGATAGCCAGTTCGTTGGCAGTAACAAATTCGGTAAGCTTTAATACTTTTTTGTCTTCTTCAGCCCGCATCATCTCTTCCTGCATATGCTGGCTCACCATTTCGCGCTTGATACGACGATATTTGGAAGTTTTGGATTTACCTCCCGAGCTTAAACGGGCAAGTGTTTCCTTAATCTGCCGCTGTACATCTTCTTCCGAAAGTTCAACTTTGGGTTGTTCTTTCCGGCCGCCACCTTTTTGCTGAGGTTTGGGTTTGGGTTTGAAGCGATCTTCTGTCTTGTTGGTTTCTTCAGTCTGCCCTTCTACAGGCATGGCTGTTTTTTTGATGCGTTTGCGTTTTTTCTTGGATTTGAGTTTATCTTCTGATGAAGAGGCAACCGGTTTCTTTTCACCTGGTTTACGCTCAACAGGAAGTTCAATTTTTCCAAGAATAACAGGACCTTCAAGCTTAGTAACTTCAGTACGCATGAAATTTGCTGCTCTTACCGGGCCTTTTGGAATTTCCGGTTCCGGTACAGCTGTTATGTCTGTTACAGGTAAAACCTTTGGTTTTTCAAGGGAGCTGGATGGCTCGGTAATAGCGGGTTCTTTAGCAGGTGCAGGTACTGCGGCTTCTGTTTTGGGTTTTTCATGACGATCGCCATGTTTTTTATGTTCATCCTTACCGCGTTTGCCCGGTTTGGTTTTGTAATCAATTTTATCCAGATCGATCATTCCCAGCACTTTTAAACCACCGGTACCGGCGGTTTCTTCGGGAATCACTTCCGGTTCCGGAGTTTCTGCAACAGGCTGTACTTCATGAATCTCTTCTGCGATCGGTTGAACAGGAACTTCGGGCACCTCAACAACAGGTGTGATTTCCTTCTCAGCAATAACAACAGGAGGAGTCTCCTCAATTACAGGTACTACCGGTGATTCCGGAATAATAACGGGTACAGGCTCAGGCTGAGGTTCCGGGACATGAACAGGCTCTGGTACATGAACAGGTTCCGGTTCTTGTTTGGGTTCTGCAACAGGTTCTGCAACAGGTTCTGCAACAGGAACTGGCTCCGGTTTAACTTCAGGTTCCGGTTTAATTTCGGGTTCCGGTTTAATTTCGGGAATTACTTCAACGACCGGAGCAATAACAGGCTCTTCCGCTTTCGGAGCAGGTCTTTCGGCTGCTTTGGCCTTCTTTGCTTTCGAATCATGTGATTCATGAGGTACATTCTTGATAAAAAGATCCTCCTGGTCATCATCATAATCAACGGCCTTATGAAGTGGCTTTTTATCCTCGATGGAAACAGCTTCTCTGTTCACATAATCCAGACCGATTTTTTTCGCCTCTTCTTTTACTTTGGCATCTGACTGGAACTCCTTTTCCAACAAGACAACCATTTCAGACGTAAGCTTAGTGTTTGGGTTACTGTCAACCGTATGGCCTTTCTTATGAAGAAATTCCAGTATGGTCTGCAGCCCTACATTAAACTCTTTAACCGCCTTGCTTAAACGCATTGATTTGCTTGAGTCATCCATATACGCGTGTCCTGCTTGCCTTGTTTTTACCCTAAAAGGACAAAATTAAGACTATTTTTAATTTACTTTTCTTTATTCACCGTCAATTAACGGTAATTTCTTTTATTCAAATTCTAATTTCAGAATTCTGACAACTTCTTTAACCGTTTCTTCTTCAAGATCCGTCCGGTTTACCAACACCTCAATATCATGTGCCAGTACGCTTTTTGCTGTATCACATCCGATTTTCTTGAATTCCTCAATGATCCATTCATCGATTTCATCTGCAAATTCCATCAGATCCACATCCTCATTGTCAATATCAGTATCTCTGTAAACATCAATCTCAAATCCTGTCAGTTTACTGCCTAATTTAATGTTATGCCCGCCTTTACCAATTGCCAGCGACACCTGATCCGGTTTCATGTACACTTCTGCCCGTTTGTTTTCTTCGTCAAGAACGATAGAAGAAATTTTGGCCGGACTCAATGCACGCTGGATAAATAAAGAAGGATTCGATGTAAAATTGATAACATCGATATTCTCATTTTTCAATTCTCTTACAATACCGTGGATACGTGATCCTTTCATACCAACACAGGCTCCAACCGGGTCAATTCGGTCGTCATAGGATTCAACAGCTACTTTCGCTCTTTCTCCGGGAACCCTTACAATTTTCTTAATCGTAATCAAACCATCGAATACTTCCGGTACCTCCTGTTCGAATAAACGCTCGAGGAAAACAGGCGAGGTACGGGATAAAATGATCATCGGATTGTTGTTCTTCATCTCAACACGAGAAACCACGGCCCTTAAACTATCTCCCTTGCGGTAAAAATCGGTAGGAATCTGCTCTACTTTCGGAAGAATCAGCTCAATACCTTCATCGTCGAGAATCAGAATCTCTTTCTTCCAGACCTGATACACTTCTCCGGTAATAATCTCTCCGATTTTCTCTTTATACTTGCGGTACACATTGTCTTTTTCATACTCCTGAATCTTGGAAATCAGATTCTGACGAATGGCCAGAATTTCACGTCTTCCAAAATCAAGCATCTTAATCTCATCTGTAACCTCTTCCCCGACTTCAAAATCCGGCTCTATCTTTATCGCTTCCGAATAGGCAATCTGAAGGTTTTCATCTTCAACATCGTTGTCATCCACAATTTCACGGTTCCGCCAGATTTCAAGGTCTCCCTTGTCAATATTAACAATGATGTCAATATTATCTGCCGATCCGTATTTTTTTGCCAGCATGTGACGAAATACATCCTCGAGGATGCGCATCATGGTTTCTCTGTCGATATTCTTGAATTCCTTGAATTCAGAGAAGGTTTCAACCAAATTAATATGTTCCATGTTTACAGGTTTTCTGTGCTAATCAAAACTTGATAATAATTTTTGCTTTTTTAATTTCTGTGTAGGGTATTGTTCTTGGTTCGGGAGCTGGTAATTTTTTACTTTTTCCGGCTGCAGGCAGAATAACAATGTATTCGTCGGTTGCATCCGTCAATGCGCCAGATATTTGTTCATCGGCAAGCTCAACTGCCAGATCCCGGCCTAGGTTTTTCCTGTATTGCCTGGGTAAACGCAGTGGAGCATCAATACCGGCTGATGAAACCTGCAACTCAAAATCCTCGGTTTCCCGATCAAGATGCGATTCAATATGCCGGCTTAGCTTAACACAATCATTGATCCCCACAAGGGTGTCACTATCGATCGTTACCTGAATGACATTCCCTGCCTTTATCTTCAGATCAAGCAGGTAGGACGTGCTTTCCAACAGGCATTCATCTGCCAGATTCCGTATGAATGATTCTGTAATCATTGTTTTCTCCTGAACCAAATTCAAATTATGATGTTAATAAAAGAGGGGACTATTGTCCCCTCCTCCAAATTTCCTTACGTATTCCGGAGGGTAAAACCGACTGGAATTCAGGCTGCAAAAGTATATAAAATTTCAATATAAAATAATTTTTCTGCAAATATTTTTTCTATCTCCCCCAAAATATGACAAAAACTACATTCCCTTACTACTTTTCCCGATTTGTAAATTTTACCGGATTCCTTTTATTAATAAGCCTTTCAGCCTGTTATTATGATCATGAGGAGGAACTGTATCAGAACATACAAATAAGTCAGTGCGACACAAGCAATGTCACCTATTCAGGTACCATTAATGCCATTATGCAGGAAAATTGCAACAGTTGTCATAACCAGGCGAACCCTTCCGGCGGCATTGCAACCGATAACTATGCCGGTTTACAGGCCCTTACTGTAAACGGTTTAAATGGTAAACTCTGGGGTGTTTTGAACCACCTCAACGGTTTTTCGCCTATGCCACAGGGAGGTAACAAGCTGAATGATTGTTCATTAAGTAAAGTAAAAACCTGGATTAACGCCGGAGCACCCAATAATTAGTTATTGACGGATTATCCGGGCTGTTGCCTGATTGTCTCCGTAAATGAGAATGTATATACCCTTCCTGAGGGAAGTAGTATGAAGGCGCATAAAGGGCTGATTTGTTTCCTGTTCCAATACCAGACGTCCAGTAATGTCGGTGAGCCGGATCCGATGCGTTTGTCCGTCTTCTTTAAAGAAAAGCCTCAACTCATCCTGAAACGGATTTGGAAAGACACTTAATAATGGTCTGGTTTCTGTTTGCAAAATACCCTGGGTTACCGAGCCCGCTTTTAAAAGGGTTTTACCGCGCGGATTTAATTCAAGTGATTGAACCTGCTGTGAAAAGGGAATAGCAAAAAATTCTTCCGTCTGAAGTTGTTCAAGCCGCAGGAGGGTATCACCACCATTAAAAACAAGCCGGATGGGCACATGCATTTTAAAAAAAGGAGTGGAGGTTGTCGAAGAATTTTGTTTGGAAACGATATACAGGGTGTCCTGACTCTGCAGCCAGTGAATGTCATAAACCGGATAGCCTTCTCCATAATACCACTGATCAGAAAATGTCTGAAAATTCTGACCACTCAGCATTCCGGCAATTGTGAAAAAATCATCTCCCGTGGCAGTGCCCCCGCCAAAAGTCTGCTGATATTGCTTCAAAACATCAAAAAACACATCATCGTTGTTGATTTCATATCGCAGAACATGCAGGATTACAGCCCCTTTGTTGTAGCTGAGACGGCCATTGAAAATCCGCCAGACATCACCGGCTTCGGAAGGTGGAATATAGACACTTCCACCGGCTTCACTCATCACATAATTCTGCATTCCGATCATAAAATCATCTGCTGCAGTCTGATTCATCATGTGCTGAGCAGCAATATACTGCGAGTAAGTGGCAAAACCTTCGTTAAGCCAGATATCACTCCAGGTGGCACAGGTAACATTGTCGCCAAACCACTGATGGCTCAGTTCATGGCTGTTGAGATCAAAGTTAAAGGCACCCATCGTTGACATGGTCTGGTGCTCCATTCCTCCGCCCAGATGAACCTGACAATGGCCATATTTTTCTTCAGCAAACGGATAGAGCCCATATTTCAAAGAAAATAACTCCAGGAAACCGGCAGTACGGTCGAGGTCGGTCCGGTAAAACTCCAGACAACCCGGAGCATCGTAAATAAAGTTTACAATGGGGATAGAATCGGCAAAACCTTCTGGTTTAGCGTAAATGGTATAATCCTGGTAATCGGCAACAGCAGCGGATATGAGATAATAATCGATAGGGTAGCGGGTCTTCCATTCAAAACGGTGTTTCCCGCCGGGCATCGGGCTTATGGCAGTTAAAACACCATTGGATCCGGCCATGGATGAGGAATCAGTTGTAATAAAGATCCAGGCAGAATCGGCCTTGTCTTTCAAATCCTGCTTTACCGGAAACCAGTCTTTGGCATTAAAGGGTTCGGAAAGAGTCCAGGTTACTTCATTGCCCCATTGGGTGGAAACGGCAGTGGAAATTCCGGCGAAAAAACCGCCGGTAGGAGGCGTGCCCTGATAAAAAATCCTGACAGAGAATGCTTCGTTCAGCTGAAGCCCCGGATTTATCAGAACATACAGTAAACTGGTATCTCTTACATAAACTGCAAGCCCGTTATTGAGTCTGACTGAATCAACCATCAGATCCGGGTGCAGCTCCAGACATAGGGTATCAAGACTGCTGACCAATGATTTCCCCTTTATTTCAACAAAGCCTGAAAGCGCAACACTATTCCGTTCCAGGGCAATATCAAGCCAATAAAAACCGACATCATATTTCGCATAATGAGGATTGGTACTAACCTGAGCACTCCGGAGAAATGCCTGCTGATGCTTGCAGTGAATATCATGAGTCGTCTGTGTTTTTCCCGAAATTCCTGATAAGACCATGATTGTCAGTATAAACAGGAAACTGTATTTCCATTTCATCAGCGGTACAATTGTTGATGCTTTCATTTTTGGTATCTTTGCCCTGTAAAAATATTAAAGACGTTTAAAACGTTTCCGTTTCCGGAATAAACAATTATACCGGGATTTGGTTAAATTTTAATCGTAACGAACTGACAATGACTGATAACTATACTGTCCTCATCCAAAAGCTGGATGAATTTATACGAAAGTACTATAAAAACCGTCTCATACGGGGGTTAATATATTTTGTGACTGCCCTGCTCGCCTTTTTTCTGGTGACCAACAGCATTGAATATTTTGCCAATCTGGAACCCCTTGCCCGGACTATCCTTTTTTATAGTTATATCCTGATTAACCTCTTTATCCTATATCGGTTTGTGCTGATACCCCTGTTTAAATTATACCGCATAGGAAAACTCATTTCCCATGAAGAAGCATCGCGGATCATCGGAACACATTTTACCTCAGTTCGCGACCGTCTGCTGAATACCCTTCAGTTACGGAAAATGCAGGATTTCAATCCGGAAAATGCAGGTTTGATTGAGGCCAGTATAAACCAAAGAATCAATGAGTTAAGGCCAGTTCCCTTCAGTTCTGCCATTGATCTTCGTCAAAACCGCAAGTATTTTCGATTTGTATTCCCTCCACTCATAATCCTTCTCATAATTCTCATTGCAGCACCTTCATTTATTACTGAACCGACCACCCGTCTGATTCATCACCAGGTTTATTATGAGAAAAAGGCTCCTTTTGAAATCAGTGTATTGAATAGGGATCTGACTGCCATCCAGCAGGAAGATTTTCATCTCGACATCAAAGTAAGCGGAGATGAAGTCCCTGATATTCTGTATATTGAGCTGGATAATGCCCGATTTAATCTGAGTAAAGAAAACAACGCACTCTGGCATTACCATTTTAAAAATTTGCAAAACAGCCTGACTTTCCAGATCGTTAGTGAAGATTATAAAACCCGGGAGTACACATTAAAAGTTCTGCCGAAGCCTATAGTGCTCAACTTCGGCATTGATCTTATCTATCCGCGCTATCTCCGGAAAGAAAATGAAAAGCTTGAAAACACAGGCGATTTGATTGTCCCATGCGGAACTCAGATTGTGTGGAAATTCTATACACGCGACACCCGTGAAATGATGCTTCGGATCGGGGATAAGGTGCAAAAGCTGGGGCAGGGTGGCAGCAATGCCTTCACATATACCCAGACTGTTCTGAAAGGAATGAATTACTCGGTAACCAGTTTTAATGAATACCTGAAAAACCAGGATTCCCTCAGTTTTACGATTAACGTTATTCCGGATGCATTTCCGCAAATAGATGTTGAAGAAATGAAGGATTCTGTATTCGAAAACCGCCTGTATTTTAAAGGACAGGTCAGGGATGATTACGGATTGAGTAAACTGACCTTTAATTATAAAATTCTAACTCAGGACACACTCAGCAGCAAGCCGGTTCTTCAAACGGATACTCTCAGTCTGAGTCCGTTGGTGAATCAGCAAAGTTTTTATCACTTCTTTGATTTACTGGCTGTTAAGATACCAGCCGGAGCAGGTGTGGAGTATTATTTCGAAATCTGGGATAATGATGGAATCAATGGCAGCAAATCGACCCGTTCGCAGAAGATGTTTATCAAAGCACCTTCCCGGGATGAATTGGCAGAAAAAGCTGATAAAGCAAGTGATAAGCTGAAAGAGGAGATGGAAGAGGCTCAGCGTCAGGCAAAAAGCCTGAAAAAGGAAATTGAAGACCTGAATAAGAAGCTGTTTGAGAAAAAGGAAATTAACTGGCAGGAGAAGAAACAGATCGAGAACCTGATGAAAAAACAGGAGGCGCTTCAGAACAAATTAGAACAGATTAATGAGCAGAAGAAATCGAACGAGCAGCGTGAACAGCAGTTTAATGAACAGCAGGAGCGGATCCTCGAAAAACAGGAACAGCTGCAGAATCTTTTCGAACAGGCGCTTTCGGAAGAGATGAAGAAAATGATGGAAGATCTTCGCAAAATGCTCGAAGATGTGGATAAAAATAAGGTGAATGATATGCTCGATAAAATGGAAATGAGCACAGAAGACCTTGAAAAACAACTCGATAGAAATCTGGAGCTTTACAAACAACTCGAATTTGAAAAGAAACTGGAGGATGCCGTTCAGAAAATTGATGAACTGAAAAAAGAACAGGAAGAATTGGCTGATGAAACGGCCAAAGACGGTGATTCGAAAGAACTGGAAAAGAAACAGGATGATCTGAATAAGGAGTTCGATAAGCTTTCGAAAGAGATGGAAGATCTTAAAAAGCTGAATGAGAGCATGGAAGAACCCAACCAGATGCCTGAAACGGGTGAACAGCAGAAGGATATCAAAGAGGATATGAAGAACAGCTCTGAAAGTCTGAAGAGCAAAAAGAACAAAAAGGCCAGTCAGAGTCAGAAAAGTGCAGCTCAGAAAATGGATCAGATGTCGCAGCAGATGAAGAACATGCAGGAGCAGATGGAAGGGGAGGACAAGGAAGAAGATATGGGTGATTTACGCGAAATTATCGAGAATCTGATTCAGGTTTCTTTTGACCAGGAAGCCCTCATGGGCAAAGTGAACAAGGTACGCACCTATGATCCGAAATATGTGGCGATGATACAGGATCAGAAGAATCTGAAGGACAATTTAAAAATGATTGAAGACAGTCTTTTTGCGTTGAGTAAGCGGCAGGCTTCTATCAAACCTATTGTAAATAAGGAGATTAGCGAGATAAACGACAATATTGAAAAGGCATTGACGGAAATGACAGAAAGAAGGGTTAATATTGCAGCACAGAAGCAACAATATGCGATGACCGGCATGAATAATCTGGCTCTTTTGTTACAGGAAGCCATGCAGCAGATGCAGCAACAGATGCAGCAACAGGCCAATGGGAAGGGCAAAGGCAGTTCAAGTTGCGGAAAGGGTGGAAGCGGGGGCGAAAAAATGTCGTTCAAGAAGATGCAGAGTATGCAGGAGCAGTTGGGAAAGAACATGGAAAAGATGAAGGAACAGCTCAAGCAGCAAGGCAATAAGCCAAAACCAGGCGGAAAAGGCGGGCAGGGGCAAGGAGGAGAGCCTTCGATGAGTGAGCAAATGGCGCGGATGGCTGCCCAACAGGAAGGAATCCGCAAACAATTGCAGGAAATGCGCGATGAAATGGCGAAAGAAGGTAAGGGCAATGACGGAAATCTGAATAATATGATCCAGAATATGGAACTTAATGAAACAGACATCGTTAACAAAAATATCACGAATCAGACTCTGATGCGTCAGAAAGAAATTCTGACCCGTTTATTGGAGTCGGAAAAGGCCATGCGTCAACGCGAACAGGAGGAAAGAAGGGAATCGACTGAAGCAAAAAATCAAAATTTTGGTAACCCTAAAGATTTTTTCGAGTATAATAAGATTAAAAACAGGGAAACAGAATTATTAAAAACTGTTCCGCCCTCGCTAAAACCATTTTATAAAAACAAGGTAAGTACGTATTTTTACAACTTCCAAGAATAACCGCTTTATGATCGACCACAAACAAGAACTCATCCTTGAATCCAGACTGGAAAACATGACCCAGGTGGAGCGTTTTGTTGAAGGAATCAGTGATTTTTACAACATTAACCACAATTATTTCGGCAACCTCCTCGTGTCGGTTACAGAAGCATTTAAAAATGCGGTTATTCATGGCAATCAGCTTAATCCTGATAAAAAGGTTACCCTTACCTTTACTCCGGCTGCTTTTGGATTAACATTTTCGATCGAAGATGAGGGTTCCGGGTTTGATTACAAAGCGATTCCTGATCCTACCGACCCGGCCTTACCGGAAGATGAGCCTCATGCCCGCGGCATTTATCTGATCCGCAAACTCTCTGATCAGGTTGTTTTTAAAGATCCGGGCAATCGTGTACAGATCGATTTTCACATTGCGAGTATCAATTATGAATTATCGGTTAACAGGGCCAAAATGCTCAATCAGTATTTCAATGAAAGCGTCCTGAAAACGCAAAAAAGTGAGCACTAAAAAATTCTGATTTGGATATAAATTACCATACCGAAGACATTGATTTTACTCTTCCTTTCAAAGAAGCCATTTCCGGATGGCTTCTTTCTGTTATAAGGGCAGAAGGATTTCAGGCCGGGGAACTGAATTACATTTTTTGTTCGGATGCGGCGTTGCTGGCTTACAATCAGCAATTTCTTCAGCACGATACCTTAACCGATGTAATCACCTTTGATTATTGCTACGGATCGGGCTCTGTACGGCGCATTAGCGGCGATATCTTCATCAGTATCGACCGGATACAGGAAAATGCTCTGACGCTTCACCAGAACTTCCAGAACGAGCTTACACGCATTATGGTACATGGATTGCTTCACTTGTGCGGATATAAGGACAAGTCGAAGGCTGCTAAACGGGAAATGACACAGAAAGAGGATTTTTACTTAGCTTTGCTGCTTCTTTGAGGCAGCCCATGTTTAAACAGTACGATATTATAGTTGTAGGTGCCGGTCATGCCGGATGTGAAGCTGCGGCAGCAGCAGCCAATCTTGGATCTTCCGTCCTTCTCATTACCATGAATATGATGAACATGGCGCAAATGTCATGCAATCCTTCGGTGGGGGGAGTGGCAAAAGGCCAGATTGTGCGCGAAATTGATGCTCTGGGTGGATATACCGGCATTGTTTCGGACTACAGTCAGATTCAGTTCAGAATGTTGAATCGATCGAAAGGTCCGGCCATGTGGAGTCCCCGTGCGCAGAATGACCGTATGCTTTACAGCATTAAATGGCGCGAAATTCTGGAAAATATTCCCACCCTTGATTTCTGGCAGGATACGGTAAATACGATCCTTGTTAAAGATAAACACATCGTTGGTGTGCGCACCGGAATGGGGCATGATATTCACGGTAAGGCTGTAATTCTGACGAACGGTACTTTTCTGAATGGCATTATTCATATCGGAGAGAAGCAATTTTCGGGTGGCCGTATTGGTGAATCTTCGGCAAAAGGAATTACCGGCAGTTTACTCGAAATGGGCTTTGAATCGAACCGTATGAAAACCGGAACACCGGTACGGGTTGATGGCCGGACGATTGATTTTAGTGTGCTGGAAGAACAAAAAGGCGATGAAAATCCGGGTAAATTTTCGTACACGGATACTCCTCCATTGACAAATCAGCGGAGCTGTTTTATTGCCTACACGAGCGAAGAAGTGCACAATACCCTGAAAACCGGATTCGACAAATCGCCTATGTTTACTGGCCGAATTGAAGGAATCGGACCCCGATATTGTCCATCGATTGAAGACAAGATTAACCGTTTTGCCGACAAAACCAGGCATCAGCTTTTTGTAGAACCGGAAGGCTGGAATACGGTTGAATATTACATTAACGGATTTTCCTCTTCGTTGCCGGATCACATTCAATTTGAAGCCTTACAGAAGATCCGGGGATTTGAAAATGCAAAGATTTTCAGGCCGGGATACGCCATTGAATATGATTATTTCCCTCCTGTTCAGCTGAATTATTCGCTCGAAACCCGTCTGATTGAAAACTTATTTTTTGCCGGTCAGATTAACGGAACAACGGGTTATGAAGAAGCAGCTGCCCAGGGATTGATGGCCGGCATCAATGCACATCAGAAAATTCAGGAAAAAGAGGCTTTTGTTTTAAAACGTTCTGAAGCTTATATCGGTGTTTTAATTGATGATCTGATCACCAAAGGTGTTGATGAGCCCTATCGAATGTTTACTTCGCGGGCCGAATACCGGATTTTACTGCGACAGGATAATGCCGATTTGCGTTTAACCGAATTGGGATATCAACTTGGTCTGGCTTCAGCCGACCGAATGATCCGCGTTCAGAAAAAGAAGGAACTCATCCATGATATTATTCACTTTACCGAAAACATCAGTGTTGATCCGGCCATTGTGAACACAATTCTTGAAAATGCGGGGACTCCGGGTCTTTCTCAAAAAACCCGCTTAAATCAACTCATACTTCGCCCGCAGCTTGGAATGCAGGATTTCGTAGGGATTGAGCCCGGTTTTGAGCAATTTAAAGCCCAAATGCCTGGCTTATTTGAAGAGATCCTGGAGGAAGCTGAGATACAGATCAAGTACGAGGGCTATATTTCGAAAGAACAGGAGATCGCCGACAAGCTTTCCCGCTTTGAGCACATCAGCCTGCAACCCGACTTTGATTACCATAAATTAACATCCCTATCCTGGGAAGCAAGAGAGAAATTAACAAAAGTGAAACCCCAAACCCTTGGCCAGGCCTCACGGATAAGCGGTGTAAACCCCTCCGACATTTCCGTATTGATAGTGTTCCTTGGTCGATGATGTTTACAAATGTTTCACGTGAAACAATGCTATAAACAATTGTAAAACAATACCTTATATGAACTGTCCTGCATGTGGTTACACTTCTAACACCCTGTTTTTATACACTTTTGATTACTTTTTGACACAAGAAGCATTCGATATTCACAAATGTGATGATTGCGGTTTACTCTTTACAACACCCCGCCCTTCAGATGCTGATCTGCCTGCCTATTATGAATCGCCCGAATACCTGTCGCACCCCACAAACAACACAAATCTGAAAGCCCGGCTTTATAATCTCATTCGTAAAGTCAACCTTTCACAAAAGTATAAGCTCGTTGAAACCTTAACCGAAAAAGGGAAAATGCTGGATTACGGATGTGGAAGCGGTGAGTTTTTAAAGACCTGTCAGAATAAAGGATGGATCACCACCGGAATAGAAATAAATGAAAATGCCCGCAATTTTGCGATCCGGGAAAACAAACTGGAAGTATTTCCGGAAAGCCAGATAAAGCAGTTTGACAAAGAATCATTCGACCTGATCACCCTCTGGCATGTGCTCGAACATATCCCAAACCTGAATGAACGCATCCGTGATTTTTATCATCTTCTGAAACCCAACGGAAGAATCCTGATCGCAGTCCCCAATGTTGATTCATGGGATGCCGAATATTATAAAGAAAAATGGGCAGCCTGGGATGTCCCCCGACACCTATACCATTATAATTATAAGAGCCTGCAAAAAACCATGGAACGGCAGCAATTCAGTTTTGTAAAATCAATGCCCATGAAACTGGATGCTTTTTACATTTGTTTACTGAGTGAACAATATAAGAAAAATTCATTCCCTTATCCGTTGGCATTTGTAAACGGACTCCGTTCCAACCTGGCTGCCAAAAATAACGGACAAAATTATTCCAGCATAATTTCGGTCTTTAAGAAAGGATAACTTAATTTTAAGCGTTTATTTACATTGAGGCCTTCAAATGAAAACAATCTTCACCTCAATTAAAAAAATGCAACAGAGCGCATCTAATAAAGTCGATGTTAAAATACAGTTAATCAAGAACATACATTTATGTTAAAACCCAAGTTGCTGAAATATAGACTTTTAGGCTTTCCGGTCGCAGCACTTGTGTTTTTTATCCTGGCTCAGCTTTATTCTGCTAATCTGCGGACCCAAAAAAATCAGGAAAAAACAGCCAGACATTTTTTAGAAGCATTCGAATCTCAAAAAAATCGCACCGCCGGTTTTTTTAAAACATTCGAAAATGAAATCAGTAAAAGTGCTTCTTTCGAAAACACATCACTGAATACACTTTTTCAGGAAGCCTCCCGGGAATCTGTTTTTCTTTTTTACTTCAAAGCAGATGAGTTGTTGCTCTGGTCTGATAATAGTTGTCCGTTAAGCGAGACTCCGGATTCAACCCTACTCAAACAACCTGTAATCCGGTTGGCCGATGCCTGGTACGGAACACTCTCCACCCGAATTAACAACAATCTTCTATTTGGCTTATTCAAAATCAAAAATGAATACCTCGTAGAAAATGCTTTTCTCCGGAACGATTTCATCCCTCCTTTTCAAATCCGTAATTATTCTCTTTCGCTAAAAACAGGAAGCATCGCTGTTACCGACAAAGAAGGGTCCACGCTATGTTACCTCAATCCGGAACAACAAAAGAAAGCCACCCACACAGAGTCATTAATCATGCTCTTGCTCTACCTTATAGCATTTGCATTATTTTCGTATTTCCTCTTTGTAGTCCTTCGTCGCACACTTGAAGCAAGAAAGAAAACCAGTATTATATTTTTACTTTTCCCCGCTGGAATCCTATTCATCCGATACTTACTCTTTGTTTTTAAACTACCTGAAAATCTTTATCAATCGCCACTTTTTGGTCCGGAATTTTATGCCACATCCAATATGCTGCCTTCACTGGGCGATCTCTTTGTGAATGTATTTGTGTGGTTTTTAATCCTGGTTTTCCTGTTTCCGGTACACCTTCCGGTTAACCTTAAACGCTTTTCGAAGAGTATGGCAAACATACTCACTTTGTTATCCTATACTGTCATCACCTTATATTTTCTCCTGCTCGTCAACCTGCAAAAGGGATTAATTCTGAACTCCAATATTCCCCTTGATCTGAGCGATTTATTTTCTCTTAACCCGCTCACCTGGATTGCCTATATTCTGAATTCGATACTGGTTCTTTCTTTTATTCTTCCTGTTATCCGACTGATCGAATTTACAGAAACCCGCTTGCCGGCAACCCGTTTAAAACCCTTCCTGCTCACCATTACACTTGCCATTCTTTTCCCTGTTCTCATACTCACCTTCAAACAGGATGCAGCTCCTATCCTGATTCTGGCACTTTGTCTGTTTATCCTTCAAATTTACTATTCACATCACAAGCAGTTTACCACCCTGTTTTACGGGGGCACTCTTTTTATTCTTACAGCGATTCCCACCTATATCATAACAAAATATCAGGCACAAACCGAACTGAACCACCGCAAACTTCTTGCACAAAAGCTTATTGCTGAACGCGATCCGCTGACCGAATTTCTGATTGAAGAGGCCTATGTAAAAATGAAACAGAATCCGGTTATTCAATCCCTTCTTCATCAGTTTCAGGAAAATGAAACCATTGAAGATTCTCTTATCCGGTATATCCATACAAATTATTTTACGCGAAACTGGGATAAATATTCAGTGAATGTCACCATTTGTGACCCGGGCCGGATGCTCAATGTAGTAATACCCTACAATCAGATTATAGGCTGCAGCAGTTATTTCAAAGGGATAATCGAAAGTATTGGTAAACCCACAACCAGTCCGAATATTCACTATCTGGATTATGGTACGGAATCGACCAGTTATCTGGCCGTACTTCCCTTTAATAACGCCGGTAAACCGGATTCTGCCGCAGTAACAATCTATCTTGATTTCACTTCAAAAGCCATTCCCCGTGGTCTGGGTTATCCGGAGTTGCTGGTCGATCAATCGGCTGTTATGAGTCCGAAACTGGCTTCCTATGCCTATGCCATTTACAAAAACGGCAAGCTGGCACGCAATGTTGGCAAATACAATTACAGCCTGAGGCTAAACTACTATCTTCAGAATTTCGACCGTCATGCCATTTTTGACGAAAATAATTTCAATCATCTGGTATACGAGGCCGATGCACAGACAGCGATTATTCTGTCGAAACCGAAAAACACCTTAACCAATACCCTGTCGGTATTTTCTGTATCCGGTATCCTGCTGCTCTTGCTGGTGTGTATTTTACTCCTGCTGGAGAAACTTCCCGGTTTTAACCTGTTTAAGAATCCGGACTTCAGACTGCGGATACAATTGGCCATGTTTCTGCTTCTTGCAGCATCGTTCGTGTCGGCCGGAGCTGCATCCTGGTTCTTTTTCCGCAGGCAAAACAATCTCGGAAACCAGAATCAGCTTACCGAAAAAGCACATTCAGTCCTCATAGAAATTCAGAATAAACTCGCCGGGTTCAATAGTATTACGCCGGAGATGAGCAATGATGTTTATTTTTATCTGAATAAATTTTCGCTCATTTTCTTTACCGACATAAACCTATACGATACCCGGGGAAACCTGATTGCCTCCTCGAGGCCGCAGATCTTTGAAAATGGTTTGATTTCGACACGGATCAACACAGAAGTCTACCACGATCTTTTAAGGGAAAACCGCACGCAGCTTGTAAAACTGGAACGTATAGGAAGCTACGAATTTTTATCAGCCTATATGCCTCTGCGGAACCAACAGGATGAACTGCTGGGCTATCTGAATCTTCCCTATTTTGCACGGCAGTCAGAAATCAGACAGGAGTTCTCTAATTTTATTCTGGCGTATATCAATATTTATGTCATACTTATTACCATATCATTGTTTGCTGGGATTTTGATTACTTCCTATATTACTTCTCCCTTGCGTTTAATCCGGGAAAAAATCAAAGGAATCAGCCTGGGAAAACCCAACGAAAAAATTAAATGGAGCACCCATGATGA
>CAYLTH010000026.1:0-9980 GCA_964386485.1 uncultured Bacteroidales bacterium
ATTGTTTGCAGATTCACAATAATTTGTATTTTTATTCCCTGCTTTTGGCTGCAGTTTACTATTATAATTAATACTACCACTATGATTTTCGGTATTGGAACGGATATTATTGAAGTTCAACGCGTTGGCGCTGTTGTTGCGAAAGGTCCTGCGTTTACCGACCGGATTTTTACGCCTCTTGAAGTGGAATACTGTGAGAGTAAACGGCATAAAAGTCAGCATTACGCCGCCCGTTTTGCTGCAAAAGAAGCATTTATGAAAGCCCTGGGAACCGGCTGGAGCAAAGGAATCGGGTTCAATCAGATCGAAGTGACCCATCTTGAATCGGGACAACCCGAAATTATCCTCCATGGGAAAGCCTTGGAATTTGTCGAGGAAATGGAAATAGTACGCATCCATCTCACCTTGACCCACATTAAGGAATACGCCATTGCAACAGTTATTTTAGAACTATAAACCACTGAAAAACAATGTCAAACATCATCTCTTACGAAGAACGAATTAAGAATTTCTCCTGGAAAATCGCCGAAGAAGAACTCGGCTATAAAGACGGGGATGTGCTCAACATTGGTTGGTATTGCACCGACCGGATCTGCCAGATGGGAAAAGCCGATAAAAAGGCGCTGATCTGGGAAGGCCTGATGGGTCATGAACGGACACTCACCTACGACGATTTGCGCAAAACCACCAATACGGTTGGCGATTTCCTGCGTAAACTCGGTATCGTGGCCGAAGACCGGGTCTGCCTTTTCATGGATAAAATTCCGGAACTCTATATCGGGGTACTCGGTGTCCTGAAAACCGGAGCAATTGCTCAGCCCCTGTTTTCAGCCTTTGGCGACGAAAGCCTCTGGGTACGTCTCGAAAATGCCGGAACCCGTGCTATCATCACCCAGAAAAAACATGCCCCGAAAGTGCGGAAAATTCTGGATAAACTGCCAAACCTCGAATTCCTCATCATTGTCGATCATGATCCGTCCAAACCCCTGCAGGGAAAAGATGTAGCCTTTGATCTCTGGAATACCCCCTGGGTGGATGAATTCGAAGTTCATCCGACCAAAGCCGAATCACCTTCTGTTTTGCATTATACTTCCGGAACAACCGGTCAGCCAAAAGGCGTAAAACATGTACATTATTCCCTTATTTCCCAGTATCTTACATCCAAATGGGTGCTCGATCTCCAGGAAGATGATGTATACTGGTGTACTGCCGATCCGGGCTGGGTAACCGGTACATCCTACGGGATTATCGGTGGTTTTGCAACGGGTTCTACCTCCTGTGTAATGGATGTCGGGTTCTCAGCAGAAGCCTGGTACCGTTTTATTGAGAAACATCGCATCACAATGTGGTATTCCGCACCAACAGCCATCCGTTCGCTGATGAAAGCCGGCGCTGAACTGGTAAAGAAATTCGATCTTTCCTGCCTGCGCCATCTGGCCAGCGTAGGAGAACCCCTGAATTCGGAAGCCGTAATCTGGTCGGAGAAAGTATTCGGGAAACCGTTTTATGATACCTACTGGCAAACCGAAACAGGTTCCATTATGATCTGCAATGTTCCCGGTATGCGCGTAAAACCCGGTTCCATGGGAAAATCCTTTCCCGGAATCGAAGCCTGTATATTGGATGTGAACACCTTTGAACCGATTACCGAACCCGGAAAAGCCGGATTGATTGGCTTTAAACCCGGTTGGCCTGCCATGATGCGCACATACTGGAACAATGCCGAAACCTATCAGAAGAAATTCCAGAATGGCTGGTATCTTCCCGGCGACCGTTCCACCATTGATTCCGAAGGCTATTTCTGGTTTATCGGTCGCGATGATGATGTCATCAATACCGGTGGTCACCTGGTCAGCCCGTTTGAAGTAGAATCCGCATTGCTCGAAAACGAAATGGTAGCCGAATCGGCTGTCGTCAGCAAACCCGATGATATCAATATGGAGGTGGTGAAAGCATTTGTTACCCTCAAACCCGGTTTCGAAGGCAATAAGGACACCGAACTCATCATCATGAACTTCATCCGCAAAAAGCTGTCACCGCTGGCCATGCCACAGGAAATTGAGTTTGTGGATAACCTCCCCAAAACCCGTTCCGGCAAAATCATGCGCCGCATCCTCAAAGCCAAAGAATGGGGCGAAGAAATCGGTGATACCTCTACGTTAGAGGATGATTAAAGTTTAATCGCCGGTTTTTGTTGCTAATCCTCCGGATTTTCGGAATTTAATCTGCCCGTATTCTTCTTTCCCTTTAAAAGTGCTTTTGCATTGGAAGAAGTAACGACTTTCTTACCTGTTTTAGCTTCCAGTTCCAGTCGGGCAACCTTTGCCACGTTTCCTCCTTGCTTCGCAATTTTTTTGCTGTCTTCAAACGTCTCCGGATTTACAGCCTCCGAAATTTCTTTTGTCGAAGCTTCTGCGAGCATGTTCAGAATTAATTCTGTATTCGTCATGTTGTCCCGTAAGTTTTCCTTTTTTAAACCTTTCAGGATTTTATATTCTTTCGTGGTTTTCCCGGCCCATGCATTTGTAATGATATCTGTCAGGGTGGCAAATTGGGTACCCTCCTTCAATCCTCGTTTTTTCCATTCATCTGTAAGTTCTTTCCGGATCTCAATACTTTTTAGTCGCTGGTTAATCCAGTTTTCCGAGTATCCAAGGTGTAAATACTGTTGTAAGGCTCTGTCAATCGATAATTCAGGATCCTGCATTTCGTCGAGTCGCTCTGCTGCAACCTGAGCGAGCCACATTTTGAATGGTTCTGCTTTTGGCGATGGAATGGATTGGATTAACCGAAAAAGCTGCTCAGTATCAGCAACATCGGTCATGCGCATTTTGCCATCATCTGCCACAATTTTCAACTGTCCGATTTTTTCGGACAGTTCACTGCCTTCTTTTTTTAGTTTGGCCTTCAAATCACTCCAATATTTTCTTGGACGATCACTATTCGTTAATACCTCAACCACATCAATTATGGAGAAATACCATTTCTCCTGATCGTCGTCCCAAACAGTCCTAACCAGTTTTTCTTCAAAAAGCTTAATGGAGTTCTTCTGTGTCATTATTGCTATTCATTTAAAGTGCAGATAATCAATTTAATAAATCTAAACTAAAGCCATTTTAGGAAGCTATTTGCCTATTTCCCACCTATTGAAATTCGTTTCCTCAAATATAGGAATTAGCCTGACAGCAAAATAGCCCCACTAAAATTTGCCGGTGTAAAAGTGTGCAATCAAAGTTTAAATTCAGCAGATCAAATTGTTAGCATGTTAACAATAATTGCTATTTTTGAAACGAAATAATACTGAGTATTCAATAACCTATAAATTCAATTAAAATGGACCAAAACATGAAAGACATCGTACTCAAATATGTGATTGACGAGTACTTGGAAGACGACAGCGAAACCCTAACCTATGACAGCCCGCTGATTTCAGGTGGTATAGTTGATTCATTTTCAATGGTTTCCCTGAAAAGATTCCTCGAAAATAAATACAATATCTCGATTCCGGATGATGAAGCTACACCGGAGGCTTTCGACTCGGTGAACAAAATTTGTGTTCTGGTTGACCGATTTGCGAAGTAAAAATCATCTTAACTCCTCAATCATACTCCCATGGCTTATACCGACGAAATCAGAAAAATGTACCTGGATACGCTCCAGGGCATAAAGGATGCCGGACTGTTTAAACAGGAACGCTATATTCACTCTCCGCAGGCTGCTGATATTGAAGTGGAATTCCCAACCGGATCACCACTCAAGAAAGTGATCAATATCTGCGCCAATAACTACCTGGGCCTTTCCAGTCACCCCGATGTGATCAAAGCAGCTCATGAAGGGCTGGATACACGCGGTTATGGAATGTCGTCTGTCCGTTTTATCTGCGGTACACAAGACATTCACAAAGAACTGGAAGCCAGAATTACCGAATTCCTTGGAACCGAGGATACCATTCTCTTCCCTTCCTGTATGGATGCCAATGCCGGTGTTTTCGAAGCCATCCTCACCAAAGACGACGTGATGATCAGCGATCGTCTGGTACATGCTTCCCTGATCGACGGGATCCGCCTGGCTAGCGCCATCCATGATACCTATAAACACAACGACATGGAGCATTTGGAAAACAAACTCCAGCTTCATGCCGACAAACGCCAGAAACTGGTGATTTGTGACGGGGTGTTCTCGATGGACGGAGATACTGCCAAACTGGATGAAATGGTTGCTTTGTGTGAAAAATACAATGCCATGATCCTTGTGGATGAATCCCATTCAAGTGGATTTATCGGGAAAACAGGTCGCGGAACCCACGAAAAGTATGGTGTAATGGGTAAAATCGACCTCATCACCACTACATTTGGTAAAGGTCTCGGTGGCGCCTCCGGTGGTTGCGTTTCCGGCAGAAAAGAACTGGTTGAAATGTGCCGGCAGAAAGCCCGCCCTTACCTGTTCTCCAATACCATGGCTCCGGTTATTGTTGCCGGTGTTCTCAAGGTAATGGACCTGATTATGCACAATACCGAGCGCCGCGATAAACTCGAAACCAATACCGCCTTCTGGCGCAAAGGGCTGACAGAAGCCGGTTTCGTGCTCAAAGACGGGGATACCCCCATCGTTCCGGTTATGCTGTTCAATGCGAAACTTTCTCAGGATTTCTCCCGCGATTTATACCAGGAAGGCGTTTATGCCATCGGATTCTTCTTCCCGGTTGTACCTCAGGGACAAGCCCGTATCCGTACCCAGGTAAGTGCCGGTCATGAGATGCATCATCTCGAACAAGCCCTTGAAGCCTTTATCAAAGTAGGTAAGAAGTACGATATCCTTGGAAAAACCAAGCAACAGATTATCGAAATGTATGGCAGTTAAAAACTGAATAGAATAAAAAAAAGAGGCTGTCCGAATGAGACAGCCTCTTTTTTTATTTCAGTTTTTTCTGAATTTCCTGGAGCATCACCTCCGTCATCAGATCCAGATCATACATGTGTTTCCAACCATCGTTGGCCCGGGCATAGCTGTCGTCAATCGACTGTGGCCACGAATCGGCAATAGCCTGACGGAAATCCGGCTTGTATGTCATTTCGAATTCCGGAATATGCTTGCGGATAGAGGCTGCTACATCCTCCGGAGCAAAACTGATCCCGGCTACATTGTAACTCGAACGGATCAGTACTTTTTCTTCCGGGAGTTCCATCAGTTCTATCGTAGCATTGATGGCATCTTCCATGAACATCATGGGTAAAATGGTGCCTTCCTGCAGAAAACATTCGTATTTCTTATTCCGGATGGCTTCATAATAAATCTCAACGGCATAATCCGTTGTTCCGCCACCGGCTTCTGTCTTGTAACTGATCAAACCCGGATACCGGATACTGCGTGTATCCAGATTGTATTTTTTGTTGAAATATTCCATCCAGCGTTCACCGGCCAGTTTACTGATTCCATACACAGTTGTTGGTTCCATCACAGTATACTGAGGCGTATTGACCCGTGGTGTCGTCGGACCAAAAACAGCGATACTGCTCGGCCAGAAGAATTTCTTAATCTTCATTTCGCGGCAGATATTCAATGCCTGAAGCAGACTCTTCATATTGATATCCCATGCCTTGAGCGGAATTTTTTCGGCATTGCCCGATAATACTGCAGCCAGATGATAAATCTGGGTTATTTTGTGCCGTACCACAAAATGCGTAAGTTGCTGATCATCCATCGCATCCAGAATCTGGAAAGGACCACTTTCCATTACATCCTTCGGTGCATCTTTGATGTCGGTAGCAAAAACATGGCTGTCGCCATACACTTTGCGCAAGGCCATTACAAGCTCGGAGCCAATCTGCCCGGAGGCGCCAATCACGAGAATATTTTCCATAAGTATGAAGAGTTTAACGAGGTAAAATTAAAAAAAAACCGGAAGAATTGCACCTTAATTCATGAATTTCCGCAAGCCCGAAAAATCCATTTTCTGAAGGATTTTAATGGTCTTTTCACTTTCATAAATATGCTGTGAATCAACGATATACGGATTGTTGTCAGCCGATGACCCGATCAGGTCCGATTCAAGCACAATCAGTTGAACGGATAAGCGCACTTTGGTATTGTCGAAATAGTCCGGATTTAGTCTGACCAGGGGCCGGCTGTCTGGTCCGGTTGACTCATGCCAGGCCCCGTATTTATTGCCTGTCCACGCCGGACTCTTCTTCTGTTTTTCGGATAATGTGGCCATCTCATCATTGATTTTGGCTATTTTGGTATTGATCTCAATGCTGAGTCTGGGATTCCTCAGCGCTTGAAATTCAAGATACCGGACAAGCGCCTGATTGTATTCATTTATGGTAACGGCTTCCCAGAGCGGATTTCCGGACCGGGCAATGATTACAATACCATTGTCATACACCGGACAATCATTTTGTTCACCGATTTTCCGGGGTTCCGGAAACATCACAAAACCATTGGTATCTTTCAGTGCTCCAAGGGTATCCAGACCGGTACGCTGGTATATTTTTTCAGGCTGATTGAAATACAGATTGATATTTTTAACACAGGATTCGCAGTGATAGTCAGTCAGATCATTTTGTTCGAACCAGGGATAAATGCTCATTCCCAATGTGATACGTACAAGTGAGAGCCAATCCTGATCGTCCTGCGGTTCGGGCAGCGTTGTCATCATCAGCACTTCTGCTCCCATGGGCGGAGCCAGTTCCGGATTGCTTTTCAGCGCACGATGAACCGATTCCATTTTAAGCCTGAGCAGGGTTTCCTCCCGTGTTGTCAGGGTGGGTTTATAGGCCGTCAGACTCACTACCGGGTTCATGCTGTATTGAACAGATCCGGTGTAGCCCGGTATATAGGTTCGTTTCTGCGATTGAGCATTCAGGGCTGCCAGAAAAAAGAGAAGAATGATCCAGATTTTTTTCATAGGGTGTTCGAAATCAATATTTTAAAAACTCGTCTTTACTTTGCAATTACAATTTTTTTGTTGATCCGCTGATGACCGGAAACAAATTCAAGAAAATAAATTCCAGCCGGATAGGGCTGAAGATCCAGAATCAGTTCTTCATGGCCGTCAGTACTAACGAGATCCTGTTTAAAAATTGCCTGTCCGGTATAGGTATATAAACGGATTTCGGCTGATCTGCCGGCTTGTATCGAATACCGGAGATGCAGTTCATGATTGGCCGGATTCGGATAAACCTCCAGTTCTGCTGTGTTTTCCGGTGTTTCCGGCACCGCCAGGAACATATCCACACTAAACTGATGATAGATGTTGCTACCGAAATCCGCATTAAAACTCTTGTAAATCACATTTCCGGTATCGCCTTTGATGCGGAAATAGCCTGAACCGGCATTGGGATTATTCCAGAAATTCAATCCGTCTTCCCCGTCATCCGTGAGATACAGGGTATAGCAGTCGGATGGAAGATTCAGCGTATCGCGGTAAATCGAATTATTGCTCAGAAAATCGCGCTGATGAACGGTATCCCCGGCACTATTTATAATGGTATAGCGGTTCTCTCCGGCACGGTAATTTGTTTTGAGTTCGAAAACAAGTTCGTGCGGGTAAACCGGCGGCGGATTAAAGGCAGAAGTAAGGGTGTCATTGGCAGGATAGGGATCAATCAGTCCGTTGGGCATACTCACCCAGGCGATGAAACTGTTTGCCTGACTGCTCATCCAGTCGGGTGCGGGAAGCCGGACTTCGGCTGTATCGAGAAAGCCCAGCAGTCCGGTCCAGGTAAAGGTACTCATCGTGCCTCCCGTGCGGCCGTAAGTAATCGTCAGCGTAGTAAGCGGAGTATCGCCGGTATTCCGGATTCCCACAACCGGCTCATTACACAGCGGATTCAGTCGTAAAAATTCGGTTCGGGAAGAGGGTTGTTTGATGTAGTCCAGGGCTGCATCGGTCTGGAAATTCGGTGGACCATAGGTAACAAGCTGATTATTAATCCGATAGTTTGAAGCGCCCGGATTTACATTGTACGGAAGACTGTAATCGAGTTTAACGGTTGATCCCGGACTAACCTTGCCGGTAATTTCAAACTCAGCCACATCCACCGAAGCCCCGGGACACCAGCCGGCGCGGTCATAAATCCAGGTTCCTCCCTGTGGATAGATCGGGTTGGAAGCGCAGGCTTTCCATACCTGACGCGGGAAAGCAGAGGTGTCATTTACGGTTAGAATATGGGTACGCGGGATAAATTCGCCCTGCTGTCCGTGTCCGCTAATGGCAGAACGGAGTTTAAACATGGCTGCCCCGGGATCCAGGTCAAGCATGCGGGGTTCAAAATAGCGATCGTTGTAAATGTCATTATACGAGGGAGATACCCAGGTACCATCCGGCCAGATCTGCTGAATGCTGCGCACCGTGCGCGGGGCCGTCCCTTCATAAAAAACAAAGGTAATATCATTGTCCTCCTGGTACATTCCGTCACCCATGCCCAGGAAAACCGGTCCGCGCAGCACGGGTGCATAATCCGTTACATCGAAAGTCCAGGTTTTGCCTGTTAATCCATTTAGATTGAGGCCTTTCCCATACGGTGTGATGAAGTTGATCAGCTCGAGTTTCATGGCTCTGCGCTGATACCAGGTGAGGGTTTGGGGCACTATACTGTCTTCCGGACTGATATAGACTGAATCCCAGAGTACATTCTGCGGACCATAAATATAGCTCATCCCCGCCTGCCAGGCATAGCTTGTATCTACTACTGTATAGGCATTATTTTGTACGATATAACTGATAATCGAATTGGCCGGTTTGGGCAGCGAATCAATCACCGGAACAGGCTGAACGTTCAGGGTATAGGTTCCCTGGACAAAACCTGTATTCGGGCGGATGGTTCCGGGTGTAAAATTCCGGTTGAGTTCCTGACCGCGCTTTGTCCACCAGGCCGGGTTTACAAGCTGACTGTTAAAGCCATTGGGGCTGTAATCTGTTGCCACCACACCCTGACCTTCATTCAGTTTATACCAGGCCAGCAGATTCGGGTATGACGGATGTTGTGCCGTAATATCCTGCAGCATTAAGGCCTGGATGTCCAGACTGTCGAGGGCTGTATTCCAGATGCTGATGTCATCCAGACCACCATAATAATATAGTCCGCCGGTGGGCGAAGCTCCGAATATAAATTTCTGTAAATCAATGGGTTTTGTTTTATTGCTTCCGGTAGCGAAGGTGTGACCATTGAGCCAGATTTTCATCTCTCCGGTACCGGCATTTTTGGTAAAGACCCAATGATTCCATTTTCCTTTGAAGTCGCCCGGGTTTGCAGCCTGATCTATGCGGTCATAGCCGCTGCCATCGTTGCCGCAATCCCAGTAAACGCGTGAATTGCTCCAGGGCAGGTGCACATTCACCTGTCGGCGGTTCTGGGCATCCACACCCTCGAGCACGGTGGTGTTGGCCGGGAGTTTGAGCGAATCGCCAAACGACCAGAACGCGAGTGTAATCTGGTCGCTGATAAGCGGATATACAGCAGGATTCACCTTCAGCGACTGCACCCCCCCGTTAAAACGCAGGTAGGAATCCGTTCCGCCGGTATGCAGGGCCACAGCATAGCCGGCATCCGAAGACAGTACGGTATTATCAGTGCCGGTTTGCGGATTGGTGTAGGTAAATTCGAGCAAAAGATTGCTGATTCCGTCCCAGTTAAAGGCTGTGTGAAAGGCAAAGGCCAGTTCTCCGGCCGTGGCAGGCGTGGTATTCAGATAATACACATTGCTAAAGCCATCTGTTTCGTGATGATTGGCGTCGAGTTGTCCTTGTGAAGTTTGTTTTATGTTGATTCTCAGATTGTTCAGTATACCACCTGGGGATACAATGCTGAGCCGGAGCCCGTGGATATCACCGTTCTGAAGTCCGGCAGCAGCCAGTTCTGCTGCTGTAAATAAATAGTGTGTGCGTCCGCTTGTTGCAGATGCAGAGAGCGGCCATGCAGAAGTTTGATTTCCGGTTCCAACTGTCGACACGGTTTCATTGCTCACCGAGGTATAAT
>CAYLTH010000026.1:10080-12742 GCA_964386485.1 uncultured Bacteroidales bacterium
GTTTGATTTCCGGTTCCAACTGTCGACACGGTTTCATTGCTCACCGAGGTATAATTCACCATCTGCTGGTACGACATCGAGTACTGGCTCTGCGGCTGAGTGGTAAAGCGAAAAACCGGACCGCTGAAATCGCTGATCACATGCGAAGGGCTTTTGGTCATGAGGCTGTCCGACTGACTGGAATCCACCACATAGGTATAGCAGTTATAGTCCCATTCGCCACAGCCCTGGTTCGGGCTGGTCTGGGTCGACACCAGCCCGTTTTTGCAGCGCATGGAATAGAGCATAAGGATTTTCTCCCAATGTGCCGGACTATCGGTCGGGAAGTGAAACACCCCCGAGCGCAGATTGGTATCATAGCGGATGGTTTTCACCATGACCGTATCGCCGGGATTGGCCACGGCCAGGCCAGCTCCCGATATCAGCAATAAAAATAGAATACGCAATCTCAAACGGATAACAGCATGCATAGCAACAGGTTTTTGGCAAAGATAGGGAAATAAAGAAAAGCCTGCAGAGAGAGGTCTCTTTAACAAGCAGTCACCATTTCTGCAATGAGTGTTAATTTTTTAACCACGCGCAAAACGAAAAACAAAATGTGTTATATTTGATTCAGAAATTAAAACTGATTTTAAACTGTCAACCCATAGAAACCAACCCCTGTAGATTCAATTCCACACTATTTCCAATCGGTTCTGGATTGAGTTTATATCGGAGTTATTCCTTATTATAAGTTCGACACAACAAAAAAAATGATACAACAACTGATAATATATTTGACAATATTACTTTCTGTTTGCGGACAAAATTTGCAATCTGCGAATACTGTTCTGGCTGAGAATAAAAAAGTAGCTATTGACAGGTTACAGACCTTTTCGATTACTAATGCAACCACAGACGATTTTAATAAAGCGAAGAAGTCATATAAGGAAAGAACGCTTTTTGACACAGCAACTTACAAGAAAGTAAATGGCGTAATTAAATTGCCCATTGAAAGAATATGGAATCCGTTTGTAATATTCAAAGACACTTTACAAAAAACAGAAGAGATTGATATTAGAGAATATCAATATTTGGGACAGTTTGAAAAAATCGGATTCTACATTGTTGGAGCTACGTTATATGAGTATTCAGAATGCTATTTAATTGACAAAAAAACAGGTATAAAAACAACAATTTGGAATACTCCATCAATTTCGCAAAACAATAAATTTATAGCCAATTTATCAATGGAATATGGACTTGAAGGGCTACCAAATGGCGTTCAAATTTGGCGAATAGACAGACATGAAAATAATAAGGGTGAGCCAATCTCAATTTCAAAGTATTTGGAATTAGACCAACAAATTTGGGTACCAGTCGACTTTGTTTGGGAAACAGACAACTCTCTAATTTTGAAAGTTGCTGACATAGGCAAATATATGAATGAGAATGGTCGGACAAATGATAGCGACTTTTACTTTCTAAGAGTGAGAATAAAATGACAATGGAAAGAAAAACAAAGCATACCATCAGCTACCTGTCAAGTGCGGCAACTGTGGTTTTCAGTGGGCATCTTTCCACTCGGGCAGTTTTTCGTCTTGACAGGAAATCGCCTGCAGTCTGCCCCTGCGTGTAGCTTCCTACGTTAGCAGCTACCTTAAAAGAAAAGACAACTCTCTGATAATCATGAAAATAGTCAAGACGTTAAGTAGGATATTTCTTTCAATTGTTGGATTAATATTGTTTTTAATTATAGTTGTCAATATTCTTGGAACTCGGTCAGACATTGTTCCTGGCCTGACTGGCGCTAAAATAAAAGAAGTTGAGCCTGGCATGACACTAGAACAAGTTATTTCAATTTTGGGCAGGCCTTATAAAATTGGTGCATCGGCTGGACTACATAACCTTGAATGTAAAAATCCTAGTCCTCTTTTGGACATCGACATAAATAATACTATTGATATAAAATCTGTTGTAGATAATTTTTATGGGGATACGAATTACTGTTGTGAAGGGAACAAAGAAGATATGCAAAACAAGGAAGTTTTGTTGACTTATTCTCGTGCGGTGAGACTCTCAAAACACTATCCGATGCTTTGGGTTCATCTTGACAGTAATTTTCTAGTTAATAGTGTTTTTGCAAAACGTTATGATGGATTTTTAGGATTTGATGACCCAGCTATTTATGGTTTATCCTGGGGTTTGGACGCTAAGACGGGAGAAATAAAATTAGACAAGACAGACTTTTTTATAGATGAGAAAGCATTTAAAGACTGCTTTAACTAAGACAACAGATTTCCGGACAAATGAAAGGCAGCCGCTAATCGGGTAGCCGCCCTGCCCCCGGCTGAGCCGGGACGCTTCGTTAAGGTGGTTTCAATTTTAGCGTAAAGATCAAACATAACCTCAAAACCACGTTTTTCAAACCGTTTCAGAATACCTCATATCTCATATCTCATACTTCATACCTCATACCTCATACCTCCTCCGGCCACCTGATCTATAATTATATCATCCTTTAGAGATTGAAAATCATTTGTGTAAATAAATTTCCCAAATTATTTGGATTAAGTTATCTAATTAGCTAACTTTGCACCATGGAAGAAAAAATTATCAGGAAAATTTTTTACTACAAGCGTTACTACCTGGACTTCTTTGAGCAACTAAAGCCAGAAGTGAA
>CAYLTH010000026.1:12842-17840 GCA_964386485.1 uncultured Bacteroidales bacterium
AAGAAATCTCAAAAAACGCCAAAGAAAGAAATTGAATTGGCCGAAAGGCTTAAAAAACAATATTTCGATGAAAAAGAAAGTGAATAAAAACCTTACTTCATTTGCTGACCACCTGGACGAGCAATATGGAAAAAAAGGAACTGAGGAGCGTGAAAGGTTTGAAGAGGGATTTGAAACTTTCAAACTCGGTGTAATGCTTCAGGAATTAAGAAAAGAACAGGGTTTGACTCAAGAGCAACTTGCTGTTAAATGTGGAACCACAAAGACTTACATTTCTCGCATTGAAAACAATGCTTCGGATATACGACTTTCTACTTTAATGCGAATAATTAGTGAAGGATTTGGCGGACATCTTCGACTGAATGTTGAATTAAAATAATGATCCGTGACGGTAATCGGGTTTCAGGATACCTCATATCTCATACCTCATATCTCATACTTCATACCTCATACCTCCTCCGGCCACCTGATCTATAATAATATCATCCTATCGGGATTGAAAATTTGCAATCACGAAGTTTCCACTATCGAAAATAAATTTGTGTTTTTGATCTTTTCCAACAGCTTTCACTTCGTGTGCGCTGCATGCTTCCCGATAAAACCGGGACAAGCTGTGAGAACGGGAGGGTGAAATTCCCTCGCGTGACTCGATTAGGTGCAAGTGTCGCAGAGATTTAGCACGTTCGAATTGAGTAGTGTTTTTTTGTGTATTTTTACATAAAAAAAGTATTGTATGAAAGTTTATCATGGAGGTTTTACAGCAATAGAAAAGCCTGAAATTTTGAAAAGCAGGTTTCCTAAGGACTTTGGAGAAGGCTTTTATTGTACTAAATTAGAAACACAAGCAGAACGCTGGGCAAGTCGCTATGACACAGCCGTCGTCTCTATTTATGAATATACGCCAAATGAAATGTTGAATATGCTTGTGTTCGAAGAAATGACCGAAAAGTGGCTTGATTTTATCGTAGAATGCCGTTCAGGAGGAAAGCATAATTATGATATTGTAATTGGAGCAATGGCTAATGACCAAATTTACAATTATATTTCCGACTTTATAGAAGGAATACTGAATCGTGAGCAGTTTTGGGTTTTAGCTAAATTCAAACAACCAACCACCAAGTCTGTTTTTGTAGCGATAAAGCTTTAAAAACTTTACATTTTACTGAATTTAAAACAATAAGCAATTATGATAGGCAGAGAAGATAAAGTTGCAAATAATTTGTTTTTTCTGTGTTCTTTGATTGAATACATAGGTAGAAAAACAAAGAATCACCGTAATGTTATAGTAAATGCTATTGGGAAATTGGATTTACAGCATATTTTAGACTTAGCGGATATTTACCATAACGAAAATATTGATAAACTAACATTTGAGCTTATCGAAAAACACAATATAAAGGATGGAGTGTTTGATAATGTCTTAAATGCGAAATATTCAATACCAACTCATTGGGATATTGGGAAAGTTTATAAACGTTTGATTATTGATATTGTCAAAAAGGAAAACAAGCCATTGATTGAAGCACTAATAGAAGTTTACAATCTATGGCTATCTCGTAAAATAGAAGATTTTAATAGTAGTATTTATTACGAAAGTCCTGAATATCTTTTTCAATCCTATTTGGTGGGTGATAATCTATAAA
This sequence comes from uncultured Bacteroidales bacterium, assembly GCA_964386485.1. Lineage (GTDB taxonomy): Bacteria > Bacteroidota > Bacteroidia > Bacteroidales > CAIXZF01 > CAIXZF01. The sequence continues at coordinate 14,486 of CAYLTH010000026.1, forward strand.
TCACCTGCACCTAATCGAGTCTGGATTTGTAACATATCTCCATGGAGGAATTCCCTTAGAATTGTTTATTTCAGAAACTCCTGAAACGGAGCCAATTCAACCTTCCCTTTCCGGCATTGGACCTGTATTTTCGATATGTCAACAGATTTTAGTTTCCTGCCGGGAGCGTGTCGGCTACTTTTGCCGGCATCTTTACTAAAACGTTCAAAAATGACTCCTTCGAAATTAATGATGATGGTCCTGGTCTGGACCGGGATCGGAATTTTCACGAACCCATCGCTCCTGAGGGCGCAGTCTGCTCAGGCAGAAATCCCGTCGACATGCGGAATTTCGGTATATCCCTGACGGGTGGTTTCCATACCGCCTGGAAGGAAGCGGATGCAAAACCTGAAATTGTGGATTCTGAATCTTCAGCAACAGTGGGGATACTCGCTTCCTGGTCCTGGCGGTTCCTGGCCAATAAGCGCCTCATATTATCTCCCGTTATCGGTGCGAAAAAAGCATTTTCAAATGATTTTGCAGTTTCTCCACTGATGAAACTCTATCCGGAGGTGAAGATCAATTTTGGATACGTGTTTTAGTGTTCGGGTGTTCCGGTTGGTACATTGGTACATTGGTATACTGGTACATTGGTACATTGGTACATTTGGCAGCGCATCGGGAAAATCTGTGTTCCGGTGTTCGGGTGTTCCGGTGAAATCACTTCCCCGGATATCCGGAATCAAGCAGAGTGCAGTATATTTGATTCAACAAAAATGCTGATTTTGAACACAACAACCACAGAACCCATCGCCGCTCCAGACTCAATACCGCGCCATTTCCAATAAGCTGAGGTTTGAGATCATAGAGGATCTTCTATTAATCCACTAAAAAGACCGTGTAAAAATTGAATGTCTGTGATTAAATTACGACTTTTGTAGAGAATAATGGTTTTAAAATGAAGATAGATAAGTATGAGTTAAAATCGGGAGAACAACTCGAAGTTTTTGAGTTTGTTAGTATTGGACAGAAAGGGAGAATCCCTAAGATTGTCCAATATACACCGACCAACTACAAAGACTTATACAATCTGGGTTTCGGAGACAAGAACATTGAAACTGGAGAAATAGAGGATAATGTAATTTCAAATAATGGAGACAGTGAAAAGGTATTAGCTACAGTTGTTGCGACGTTATATGCCTTTATCGATAAGCACCAGGAAGCGATGGTATATGCAACTGGCAGTACAAAATCCAGGACTCGATTATATCGAATGGGAATTACAAAATATCTCGAGGAGATTAAGGAAGATTTTGAAATTTATGGTGAACTTGAAAATGGATGGGAAGAATTTCAAAAAGATATTGAATATGAAGCATTTCTCGTAAAACTAAAAAATAAATAGCAATGGGACTAAAAGACATTAATACAAAAAAGAAACCCGTTGTGTTGGTTGACAAGTCACTTGACTTTTTCAATGATAAAGTTCTTTTTCCCAAAAAATTAGAAAAAGCGAATGAAATGTTGAAAAAGGTCGGACTTCCTAAGCTTGATAAAAGCACTTCAGCCAATACTTAAAAGTGTTCAGGTGTTCCGGATGTTCCGGTTGGTACATTGGTATATCGGTATGCTGGTAGATTTTCGCATTTGGCAGTGCATCGGGGAAATTTGTGTTAAAGTGTTAAAGTGTTAAAGTGTTAAGGTGTTCAGGTGAAATCACTTCCCCGGATCTCCGGAATCAAACAAAAGTCAGTATATTTGATTCAACAAAAATGCTGATTTTGAAACCAACAACCAATCGATATATACGCTGTTGACTCTATTCCGAGTTCTGCGTCATGCTTGGGCGAACTGCCCGAATTCAAGAATCCAACGCAACAAAATGACATTGACAAATCCGATATTTGCAACATGACCAAAATAAAATTCTGCCTTACGTTCCTTTTTCTCTTTTGCGTTACGCTTACAAACGCCCAGCAAACTCATATTGACAGTTTGAAACAACAACTGACAGCAGAAAAAACAGACAGTATTAAACTTCAATTCTTATGGGAAATAAGCAACCTGAATAAATATGTAAGCAATGATTCAATGGTATTTTATGCGCAGCAAGCGTTGCTGCTTTGTATAAAAAACAGAAACAGTTTCCCTGTCGGCACTGAAGTACAGGCATTATCTTTCCTTGCCAGCTCATTGTGGTGGGCAGGAAATTATCCTGATGCCAAGGAAACATATTTTAAGGCCTTAAAGGTTGCTGAACCGATTGGTGACACTATGCTCACAGCAGGTATTTATGTTGGTATAGCAATGGTAAATAGAAATGCAGGCGATTTCAGGCAGGCAATAACCTATTATACCAAAGCAGAAAATTTAACCAGACATATTCCCGACAATGATGTGTTACTGGGAGTTTTGGTTGACAAAGGAAAATCCTATGAACAACTTGGCATCCTGGATTCTGCATATACCTATGTGCAGGAAAGTCTTGCCATGTATTACAGAAAATTTCAAGGTAAAAATGTTTATGGCGGAGGACTTCAATCAGCAATGGGAATCATTTACTCAAAGATGGGTAAAGAACAATTGGCTGTTGAATTTTTCCGTCAATCAATCCAATTAAGTTCAGAGTTAAATGAATACCGCTTACTTGCTCGTGGCTATTGCGAATATGCTGAACATTTTGACCGCTTTCATCAACAGGATTCAGCCATTTACTACGCTACAAAAGGTTTTTTGATCGACCAACAATTTAATTTACTGGTTCAGCAACTTCAAGCAAGCACCTTATTGACCAAACTTTACAAACAGGAAAATAAAATTGACAGTGCTTTCAAGTATCAGCAAATAATGATTGATACAAGAGAACGAGTTTTCAGCAATGAAAAAATTAACCGCTTGCAAACCCTTGAGTTTAATGAGCAATTGCGGCAGCAAGAGGTAGCATCAGAAAAAGCAAAGTCCGAAGAAGAACGAAAACAAAATATTCAGTATGCCTTGATTGCAATAGTGCTTGTTACTCTTATTATCTTGTTTCTGTTTCTTAGCCGAAGTTTTATTACCAATACCAAACTGATTTCTTTTTTTGGAGTGATTGCATTGTTACTCGTTTTTGAATTTCTGAATCTAATACTGCATCCATTCTTAGAAAGAATTACTCATCACTCACCTATCTTAATGTTGCTTGCGTTAGTTTGTATTGCAGCTTTGCTTGTTCCATTGCACCACAAAATAGAAAAGTGGATTACAGTAAAACTGGTGGAGAAAAACAAGGCGACAAGATTGGCTAATGCAAAGAAGACTATTGAGAAATTAGAAGATAAGATAAACGATACGGTAAAGCATTGATAAATTTCATCTGCGATTTCTACAAAAACAA
>CAYLTH010000026.1:17940-22485 GCA_964386485.1 uncultured Bacteroidales bacterium
TACAACCACCCTATTTTCAAGGGCGACATACAACTTGTTGATATGATTTATCTTAAAAAGAAATTATAGGAATAGTGTTCCGGTGCCTGACTAATTATCAATTATCAACTATCAACTATCAACTATCAATTACCAGTTACCAATTACCAATTACCAGTCACTAAAACCGCTTCGTATATCCATGGCAATAGGGTGTCGTTCCTTTGTGCTCATAATAATCCTGATGATAGTTTTCCGCTTTCCAGAATGTAGTGGCAAGTTTCACTTCGGTAACCACCTTAAAGCCTTTATCTTTCAGTAAACCAATGAGTTTCAAAACAATTTCTTTTTCTTCGACAGTCTGATAGAATATGGCACTCCGGTATTGTTCACCGTGATCCGGTCCCTGATGATTCCAATGTGTGGGATCATGGATTTCGAAGAACAAACGTGCAAGTGTTTCATAATCAGTTTGTTTGGGATCATAGGTGACCTCTACCGCTTCATAATGACCGGTCGTGCCTGTACAAACCTGTTCGTAGGTCGGATTGTCATTTTTTCCACCGATATAACCTGAAACAACACTGATCACGCCTTTACTTTTCTGAAGATAAAATTCAACTCCCCAGAAACATCCTCCGGCAAAAATAGCGGTTGCGGTCTGCTTTTCCTGTCCGGCAGGAATGAAGTCCATGCTTACAGAATTCACACAATGCCGTACATTTTTATCCGTAAGTTGTTCTCCCTCAAAAACATGACCAAGATGGCCCTGGCAATTGGCACAAACGATTTCGGTCCGGCGGCCATCGGCATCGGGTATGCGTTTTACGGCTCCGCGTATTTCATCATCAAAACTCGGCCAGCCACATTCCGAATCAAATTTATCTTCTGAATTGTACAGCGCTGCATTACATTGCCGGCATACATAAGTGCCTTTTTCTTTGTGATTCGTAAATTTGCCTGTAAAGGGGATCTCCGTGCCTTTGTGCAGGATAACGCGTTCTTCTTCTTTGGTTAAGGTGTTGTATTTCATATTTTTAATCTTTTCTGTTTTGGGTTGCTGGGTACAGGCGATTCCTCCCAGACTCAGCAATACCATTATAATTATAAGCCTTTTCATCGTCGTGATTTCTTTGTCCTTCAAACAAACAAATCAGGATGAAATTGTACTGCATGGATCGAAAAAAATACTTAGAATGGAATGGATTACAATAAAAGTGAAATCTGACAAATCATAAAGAATTGGGATTCAAATCTTTAATGATAAGCTGATATCCGTTCCCATGTACATTCAGAATTTCGATGTTGGGATCATCTTTCAGATATTTTCGCAATTTGGCAATAAAGACATCCATGCTGCGGGTGGTGAAATAATTATCATCACCCCAGATTTTCAGTAAGGCTTCTTTTCGCAGCAGGAGATCATCTTTGGAGACACAAAGCATCTTCAGCAAATCGCTTTCTTTGGGCGTGAGTTTGTATTCGGTATCACCTATTTTCAGACTCCGCAAACGGGCATTAAACTGATAATGACCAATTTGAAACAGGTCGTTCCGGGCAGAAGTCTCGCTTGTTCCTCTGCGGAGAATAGCCCGGATCCGATACAGCAATACTTCCGAATCAAAGGGTTTGGTGATATAATCATCGCCACCGGCCTGAAATCCCTCGATCATATCTTCACGCAGGGTTTTGGCGGTCAGGAAGATAATGGGAACTTTCTGGTTTACCGTCCGGATTTCTTTTGCCAGCGAAAAGCCATCCATTTCCGGCATCATCACATCAAAAATGCAGACATCGAATTTCTCGCGCATAAAAGTCGACCAGGCCTGCTTGCCATCGATGCGTAATTCGACATTAAAATCATTGAGTTCAAGGTAGGAGCGGAGGATATTGCCAAAATTCAGGTCATCCTCAACCAGCAATATTTTGGGATTGGTACTGTTCATACATCACGTCCTTTCAGGTATTTGATTCCATATTTTCCACATCGTTCAGACAGGGAATTGAGATCGTAAAGGTACTTCCTTTTCCGGATTCGCTTTTTACCGATATACCTGATTTATGGAGATCCAGGATTGCATGGGCATAACTCAGGCCAAGTCCAAATCCCTTTACAGTATGGATATTCCCGGTACCTGCCCGGTAAAAGCGTTCGAAAACGTGCTTTTGCGTATACGTGCTCATTCCGATTCCTTTATCTTCAACCGAAATCATCAGGAATCCATCGGTATTATAGGTATAGACCTTGATTTCCGGGAATTTCGGTGAATATTTGTTGGCATTATCAAGCAAATTCATCAGCACATTAAAAAGGTGCAGTTCATCGCCTTCAACCATGGCATGCCGGGCATCGAAAAGTTTAATGACATAGCCGTTTTTATTCTCAACCTGCAGCCGGATATTCTCAATGGCTTTATCGAGCAGATCATGCATATCTACCGGTTGTTTATCCAGCCTGATTTCTTTACGATCCATGAGTGCCATCTGCAAAACCTGCTCCACATGACTGTTCATCCGGCTGTTTTCTTCCCTGATCACCCGGGTATAATTGCGGATCATTTCCGGATTCTCAATCACTTTCGGGTTATTGATCGAGTCGATGGCCAGCGAAATGGTAGCAATCGGAGTTTTAAACTCATGGGTCATGTTGTTGATGAAATCATTTTTGATCTCAGCCATTTTCTTCTGCCGGATCATAATCCATAAAGTTGCTCCGAAAGCCGCAATCATAAATAGGGTAAATCCCAGAGACGCCAGCATCAGCAAGGAAATGGACTTCACAATATGATACTGTCGGGCCGGAAAGTTTACCAGTAAATAATCGGTTTTCGGGATCAGTTCGCTCGGGAATAAGCCGGCACGGTAGACTTTGTTTTTCTGATCCTGATGAAAACCCTTTGAATGCAATGCAGTCAGTGAATCCTTTGTTCCGGTTACAACACCGAATTCGAATGGAAGCCGGATCCCGCGGTCGGCAAATTCCTTGCGCAGTTCGTGTTTAATCATCATGCTGTCGATGCGCTCATGCAGGGGTTTATCCACATTGGTCATATCAACCACCACCTGTTGCAGAACATCATCCACTTTGCGGGCACGGGCTTTCATTTTCATGACTTTACGCTCAGCCCGGATCAGACTGTCGTGGGTCCGTTTTTCAAATTCATCCTCCCACATCATCCCCGGCATCGGAAAACGATTGTCGTTAAACAGCGCGAAAACACTGCTGTCGTGGTTTTTCCATATTTTAACACCCGGAAGATCACCCAGAAAAACATCCAGATCGTGTTGACGGATTGTCATGATCTCATTGAGCATCTGCTGCTGTTCCTGAATGATAATTTTGTGTTGTTGTTCTGTTGACTGGTCACCCTGATCAAAGGTATAGCTGAAGGAATAGCTTGTTTTCCCGGCTCCTTTTTCATCCGGCAACATATTGTCACTGTTGATTTCAATGCTCAGCTCAGTTTTTTCATCCGGCACAGGAGGAGGTGGTGGAACGCAAATCACACCTGCCATTTTACCTGGATGTGGACGTGCCGGAATAAATGGAGAATCCGGAAACTTGTCTTTTCCTTCCTGTAAGGTGCGGGTTATCAACACCATACTTTCTTTACGTTCAATTTTATCCACGACTGCTTTCATGGATTCGCTCACGATCTGGTCAAACTTTTCCTGACTGGTTCGCATGGCATGACGAATCCAGAATAACTGAACCATGATGATGCCTGCGAGTGCCAGTCCCGACAAAGCAATTACGAGTGTGATTGTCCGACGTTTCATGCTTCAAAATTAAGCACAGAAAATCCTGTATCCCCGAACCTTAACCTTTTCTTAACCTTTTTTAACCGCTTCATAACCCGGAACATGCCTTGTTGATTCTACTTTTGATTCGTTGATTGAATGCATTAACCCTTCAAATATACCAATTATGAAAAAGCAAATGTTTAAAAGCAGTTTATTCCTGATGTTCAGTCTGATGATGCTGGCCGGATTCAGCCTGAGTGCTCAGGATTCCGGGAAAGCATCCAAAGAAAAGAAACATCAGAAGACCGTACAGATCAAAATGACAACCATTGATGAAAACGGGAAGAAAGTAAGCATCGATACCACGTTTACCACCAACGAGGAGAACGACAAGGTGATTATGAAGAAATTCAGAACAAAGGATTCGGATAAAGGAAAACAAATCACCATGGAGATTGAAATGGATGATGAATTCCCGGCCGGAATGAACGAGGATTCGCTTGAAAAGAAAATAATGAAAGAAATTACGGTTATTGCCGGACCGGATGGTGAATTTGAATGGAGTTCAAAAGACGGAGACTCTGATTACCAGTTATTTAATGAGAATGATATGCCAAAAGTATTGAAATTCGATTGTGACCCCTTACCGGGAAATCCCGGTCCGATGTTTCCTTTTCAACAGCAATTCAACGGACAGGCGCAGGGATTCAACTTTCTGGCCCCAAATGATATCATTAAAAAGTTTAGCATTAAGAAAAAACGGAACGGAAAGAAAATCACCATCATTACCGAGAATGGCGATTTCTGGAATATGATGCCACC
>CAYLTH010000026.1:22585-30316 GCA_964386485.1 uncultured Bacteroidales bacterium
GAAAGAAAATCACCATCATTACCGAGAATGGCGATTTCTGGAATATGATGCCACCTCCTCCTCCTGTTCCGCCCTGCCCGCCCGATTGCACCAAAAAGATTATCATGATGAACCATGACGGAGCCATGAAAAAAGTGGAAATGGAGATGAGAAAAGCCGAGAAAGACATGAAAAAGGCCGATGAGAAAATGAAAAAAATTGAAATGGAAATGGAAAAACAGGAAAAGGAAACCAATTAGCACAGCAGTAAGCACATTCCTGTCCGGGTATATGAAAAAAACCCCGTTGCCGATTCAGGTTTCCTCAGGCAGCGGGGTTTTTTATGCAGTGTGGAATCAGATTCTTACCTGATTCGGTATTCATCCATCTAATTGTATTGGTAATTCATCAGGAAACAATAATTTTATGATCTGAAAGTTATTATGACTCCGGGATATAACTGGAACATCTTTGTTCCATGAAATTATATAATTAACTGAAAATGAAACAGGTGACAAAAACTACTCTCCTCACATTCTTACTTTCTCTTTTCGCTTTTTCTGCTGCTTTGCCACAGGGATTGCCCATTGGTCAATGGCGCGACCATCTTCCTTACAATAAAACAATCTCCATTACCCAGGCCGGAGGATTGGTATATGCCGCTACTCCCTATTGTGTATTCTATATTGACAAGGACGACTGGAGCGTGAACAGGCTTAATAAGGTGAATGGTCTGAGCGACATCGGGGTAACCTCAGTTAGTTACAGTGATGAATACAGTACTGTCGTAATTACCTACGAAAATGCGAATATCGACCTGATCCAGCGCAACGAAATCATTAATATTCCGGATATCAAACGCAAACCGATTCTGGGAAAAAAATCCATCAATAAAGCCATCGTAAAAGAACGTTATGCCTACCTCTGCTGCGGTTTTGGAATTGTTGTACTTGATCTGATGAAAAATGAAGTGAAGGATACTTATTATATTGGTAATCAGGGAGCTTCTGTTGATTGTTATGATTTAACTTTTTCTCCGGATTCGATTTTTGTTGCCACTGAATCAGGTGTTTACAAAGCATCCCGGACGCATCCGAATTTATCGAATTATGCTGCCTGGACAAAAGACGAAAGCATGATTCATCCGGATTTGAAATACAATGCCATTGAGTATTTTCAGGGGAAAGTTTTTGTCAATTTTCCGGGTCCGGTATATAGTTCGGATACCATGTTTGTTTACAATGGTAGCTCCTGGGATTATTATGATTCGTCGAATACTTCCAACCGATACAATATCAATGCATTTGGCGATTATCTCGTGATTCCGAACGGCGGTTTTATCGATTTACTCGACAAAGATCTGAATGAAGTGAGCCATGTTTTTACCTATTTCTTTGATGAAAAAGATCACTTCCCCAATCCAATGGATGCCTTTGTCGATAATGATATGTATATCTGGATTGCTGATCAGGCCTATGGTTTGATAAAAAACTGGGCCGACTGGAATAATATACAGTATATGCCCGAAGGACCTGAAGTTCCTAAAGTATTCGCCATGTCGTCGGGAGGGCACAGGCTGGTAACAGTACCCGGAGGGCGGAATCTTACCTGGGGAAATATCTGGACAGCCGGATCGATTCATATTTTTGAAGATGAACACTGGACTAATCTCAACCGTTCGACCAGCATGGTGTATGATACCGTTTTGGATATCATGTCGGTAGCCGTGGATCCGTTGGATTCAAAGCGGGTCTGGGCCGGATCCTGGGGCCGGGGATTGCTCGAACTCTATGGAACCGAAGTTGTGGAAAAATGGGATACCACCAACAGTACACTGCGTCCACCTTCCGGAACCCATAACAATGAAGTAAAAGCCGGTGGACTGAAATTCGATTCGGACAACAATTTGTGGATTACCAATTCAAGTGCGACCAATGTTTTATCAGTTCGTACGTCATCCGGATCCTGGAGGTCTTACAATATCGGAGCGCTGACTACTGGTGCCTCCGGAATTGATGTGGGCGATCTGGTTATAGATGCCTTCAACCAGAAATGGATGCTGCTCCGTGGAAATAAGGTATTGGTGTTCAATGATAATAATACCATAGCAAACCCCAATGATGATAAAGCCAAAACACTCAGCGGAGGAAGCGGGTACGGAGCTATTCCCGGAACCCGCGTATTCAGCATTGCAGTTGATCAGGAAGGCCTGGTATGGCTCGGTACCGACGAAGGGGTTGTTGTTTTTTATACTCCTGAAAATGTGTTTTCCAATGTTAACTTTGATGCCCAGCGAATCTATGTGACCCAGGATGGATATACTCAATATTTGCTTGAATCAGAAGTAGTTACATCTATTGCAGTGGATGGGGCCAACCGCAAATGGTTTGGTACTGAGCGGGCAGGTGTCTTCCTCATGTCGGCCGACGGCACCAAGCAAATTGAGCATTTTACGGCGGAGAACAGTCCCTTGTTATCCAATTTGATTTCCTGCATCGAAATAGATCATGTTTCCGGTGAAGTATTCTTTGGAACCGACAAAGGCATCATTTCCTTCAAAGGAACAGCTACAGGAGGAGGTGAAGACAACACAACTGTTTATGCCTATCCCAACCCGGTGGAGTCGGGTTATACAGGCATTATTGCTGTAAAAGGCCTGGTTAAAAATGCGGATGTAAAAATTACGGACATAGCCGGGAATCTGGTTTATCATACCCGTGCCGAAGGCGGACAGGCGATCTGGAATGGTTTGACAATGGATGGCAAACGGCCGGGAACAGGTGTTTATCTTGTTTTTATCAGCAATGATGACGGTTCTGAAACCTACGTCAGTAAAATCCTCTTCAAAAACTAAGCCCGCTGGCTGCCGTTTTTACAACCACCCGTGCCATTGTTCTTCACCAGGTTAAACTGGGGGAAAGCAGTGTTATTGTTAAGGTTTATACGGAATCTCACGGACTCAGATCCTTTATTTTCAAGGGTGTACGGAAACAGAAACACCGCATCAGTCCCAATCTTTTTGAACACCTCAGCCTGCTTGAACTGGAATTCCGGAATCAGGAAAACAAAGACATTCAGGTATGTAAGGAAGTTCGGGTTCTGATGCCGTTTAAAACGATACCCTATGACATTGTGAAGTCGAGTATGACTTTGTTTATCAATGAGTTAATCAATAAATCACTCCGAGAAGAAGAAGCCAATCCTGAATTGTTTTCCTTTTTATACACCTCGGTGGAAGTGCTGGATATGCACGATAATACGCCAGTTGATTTTCACCTTTGGTTTGCTGTTCGTTTTTCACGTTTTCTGGGTTTTTATCCCATGGATAATTACAGTTCTGCTGCCCGTGTTTTTGATCTGAAAGAAGGTATTTTCAGAACGGGTTTCCCGGATCATTTTCACTACCTCGAATTCCCCCTGAGCCGGTATATGCATGAATTGGCTTTCCGCACACAGGAAGAAATTCCGGATGCTGCCATTACCAATACCCTGCGGAGATTGATGATCCGGAAGGTGGTAGAATATTACCGCTTACACCTGCCTGGTTTTCCCGAGCTTAAATCTCCGGATGTCCTTGAAAAAATACTGGAATAATATCTGGTCTTAATTGTTATCCGCATCCAGCTCACAGGGCGGGAAAGGCGTATTCATCTGATTGATCATCAGAGCTTTGTTCCAAACCATATTGTACTGAGGCCAGCCCCAGTATTTGCCATCCCAGCAGGGATTCTTGCAATAGAGATACGACATCCGCAGATTGACGAAGATAAACAGTCCGCAAATCAGCAATACCGAGGCTTTCAGAACGATACTCCGGCGGGTTAGAAGCCAGGCCATGGATGCCGCAAACGGAATTGCCAGAAGCGAATAGAAATCAACAAAAGCGCGATATCCGAAACTGCATGCAAAAGTGTAAATCCACCAGCTTGCATTCAGGTAATAAATGAGTCCGAACGACAGCAATATGCCCCAGATATGGTATTTGTTGATGCGCACCAGGCGAAAAAGTCCCAGAAATGCAAATAACATCACCGGACTATACAGCAACCATCCACTGCGCGGACCGGCCAGCACCTTGAAAATACGGGGATTATTCAGATTGCGGAAGGTTTCATCCGGTGTATAGGAATATTTATAGGGCCAGGTTATCCAGTCTCCTGTTGTCCCGTGCCAGTAGAAACTCTGTGGAATCCAGAAAATGAATCCGATAAAAGCCATGATAATCCAGCGATCCCAGAGTCGGAATGCCTGAAAGATGCGTTCTTGCAGGGCTTTCCATGAATGAACACCGTGGAGCAGTATGAAAAATGCAAGGACAAGGTTGGTAGGCCTGATTAATACCGCCAGTGCAAAAGGTAAAGTGAGGAGTACAGTATTCTTTACCGAGGGTTTCGCCCAAAACCGGGGAGTGAGGTACACTATGGCTGCAATCAGAAAGAACGAAAAAGCATGCGACATTCCTGATTCAACAGCTGTATAGTAAAACAGATTGGATCCGAGAAACAAAAGGAATAAACTGAGTATTGTAACGCCTTTACTGAAGTGACGGCTGATTTCTTTATAGAGCAGAAAAAGCCCGAAAAACACCCAACTCACTGCTGCCAGAACCATGGAGGCTCCATAAACCGGTGAATATCCGGTTGCCGGTAAACCAAAGGCCAGTGAAATGGCATGGGAAATCAGAAAAAACGGAAGAATCAGAATTGAAACGCCGTAGGTATAGCGGTTAAAATGAGTGCCATCCTCAAGTAGAAAGGCATAAGGCTGGTGGAGTGGCGTATGTTCTATCAGTGTTGATGGCAACCATTGGTAATACCCATACATATCCGAATGGATGAGCCGCTGCCAGTTGACGATGCTATAATTCGAAAAACCGATGGTAATCAGGGCATATACACAAAAAATCAGCAACACTTTTGTTAGCAATGAAGTGCTTTTCCACCAGGAAGCGATGGCATTGGGTATGATTATCAGTGATTTCATTCTGGCGGCAAATTTCGGAATAAATGAGATACGAAGCACGTTCTGAGGTGGGATGCAGTGAAATTCGTGCAGATCTGCGTATCTTTGCGCCCCAATTATCACATTATGACAGCCTTTTTATCCGATCAGGAAAAATTTCGCCGCGATGCCATGCAGGAACTTTTAAATCTGGGAATCGATCCCTTTCCTGCCGAGACCTATCCTGTGAATGCCGATACCGCTCAAATACTCGACAAGTTTCCGGGCGATAACTCCCTTTTTCAGGAAGTGACCATTGCAGGTCGTATCATGAACCGCCGCATCATGGGTGCAGCTTCTTTTGCCGAAATTCAGGATGCTTCCGGACGTATTCAGCTTTATCTGAAACGCGATGATATTTGTCCCGGAGAGGATAAAACCCTCTACAATACCGTATTTAAACGATTAACTGATATAGGGGATATCATCGGGGTGAAGGGTTTTGTGTTTACGACTCAGATGGGAGAAACAACCATACATGTGACCGAATTTAAAATGTTGTGTAAGTCACTCAAACCATTGCCGGTGGTCAAAGAAAAAGACGATCAGGTGTACGATGCCTTCAGCGATCCGGAGCAGCGCTATCGTCAACGTTATGTCGATTTGATTGTGAATCCACAGGTACGGGATATCTTTATTAAACGTACAAAACTGGTGAATACCATGCGCGATTTCCTCAATACCAAAGGATATCTTGAAGTCGAAACTCCGATACTTCAGCCATTATACGGGGGAGCAGCGGCACGGCCCTTTAAAACCCACCACAATACGCTTGATATGACTTTATATCTGCGTATTGCCAATGAATTATACCTGAAGCGCCTCATCGTTGGCGGATTTGAAGGTGTATACGAGTTTTCCAAGGACTTCCGCAACGAAGGCATGGACCGTTTCCACAATCCGGAGTTTACGCAGATGGAATTGTATGTGGCCTACAAGGATTACGAATGGATGATGAACCTGGTGGAAGAGATGGTTGAGAAAATTGCCATTGCTGTACAGGGGACGACCAAAGTACCGGTTGGGGAGCATATCATTGATTTCAAACGTCCATGGACCCGCTTTACCATGTTTGAGGCCATACAACACTTTACCGGTATCGACATCTCGGCGATGGACGAAAAGGAACTTATTGAAACCGCTACAAAGCTCAATGTGGATGTGGATGCCACCATGGGAAAAGGCAAACTCATTGATGCCATTTTCGGCGATTGTTGTGAGCCTAAACTTATCCAGCCAACCTTTATCACCGATTATCCTGTCGAAATGTCGCCGCTGGCCAAGAAACACCGTTCGAAACCCGGACTGGTGGAGCGTTTCGAAGCCGTGTGTAACGGGAAAGAGATCTGCAATGCGTTTTCCGAGTTGAATGATCCGATCGATCAGCGTCAGCGCTTCGAATCCCAGCTCGAATTGGGCAAGCGCGGTGATGATGAATCGATGGTGCTCGACGAGGACTTCCTCCGGGCGCTCGAATACGGGATGCCACCGACAGCCGGACTGGGCATCGGGATTGATCGCCTCAGCATGATCATCACCAACCAGCCATCTATTCAGGAAGTACTGCTTTTCCCGCAAATGCGTCCCGAAGTAATCGAAGCCAGTGTTCAGGATAACAGCAACCCCTTCGAAGGACTTGATATTCCGGAGCATTGGGCCACGGTTCTGCAGAAACTCAACATCAACAATGCTGATCAGCTCAAAGCAGCCAATCTTAATAAACTGTTCAACGATATGAATGGTTTGCGGAAAAAAATGAAGCTGGATGTGGCGGCATTGAAAATGGAGGATTTGCAGGCCTGGACAAAATAGTGACGAGTGACGCGTGACGCGTGACGGGAAATATCGTAGAGACAACGCATGCGTTGTCTCTACTGTATCCCGGAAATGAATTTTTAAAATGAATAACGATTATTTGATCCCCATTCCTGCAGGAAAAATTACCCTGCGCGATGATCGTATCCATCGTGTATGGGAAGTAGATATCCCTGTCTTCAGTCTGGCAAAATTTCCGGTTACTCAGGAATTTTATTTTGAGATAACCGGTGAAAATCCTGCTGTTTTTAAAGGAATCCGGCGGCCTGTCGAAAATGTTTCCTGGTACGATGCTATTCGTTTTTGCAACCTGCTTTCGGAAAAACAGGGATTGATTCCGTATTATGATACCAGGGAGGACGAGAAGGTTTTAGTCACTTCATCCAATGGATTCCGTCTTCCGACTGAAGCAGAGTGGCAATATGCATGTCAGGCGGGGACTACCGCAGCTACGTATGGCGAAATCCGCGACATTGCATGGTTTAAAGAGAATTCAGGCGGAAAAACTCTGGCTGTTGGCGGCAAAGCACCCAATGCTTTCGGGCTATATGATATGTTGGGCAATGTGTGGGAATGGTGTTCCGACCTGTATGATACTGAGGTGTATGGCGTGTACCGCATCTTTCGTGGCGGAGGCTGGAGCGATGAAGCCCGCGGTTGTCTGGCCACCAACCGGCGTCGCAGTCATCCCTCCTTTAAAATAGACGATCTGGGTTTTCGGATTGCGCGGCGAGGAACCTCTTTCCCTTCCGGGGCATCGCCTCAATCCGAAAGGAGGGAGGAACCTCTGTGAGCTCAAAATTTGTAATGTTGTTTTTTTTCGGCGGATTTCGGTTTATTAGTATATTTGATTGACCTAAAAGCAGGAGAGGGGAATTTTTATGGCTGACTATTCTGATAAAACAAGAGAAGAGCTCATCGAAGCTCTACTAAAAC
>CAYLTH010000026.1:30416-32056 GCA_964386485.1 uncultured Bacteroidales bacterium
ATGGCTGACTATTCTGATAAAACAAGAGAAGAGCTCATCGAAGCTCTACTAAAACTGGAAGAGGCTAATAGTTTGCACATAAAGGCTGATAAAACCAGCAGGGGTGAGCAGGACGAAAAATTCAGGTTGCTCTATATCAATATGGCGGAAGGCTCTGCACTACACACGCTGATTTATGATGAGCATGGTTTGCCGGAGGATTATATCATTGTAGAAGTAAATCCTGCCTTTGAATTTCAATTGGGTATAAAACGGGAGGCTGTGATAAACAAAACGAGTCGTGAAGCCTACGGTGTAGATACTCCTCCTTATTTTGACCTGTATTGCCGGGTGGCATTAACCGGGATTCCGGAGGTGTTTGAGACCTATTTTGCTCCCCTCGACAAATATTTCTCCATTTCGGTTTATTGCCCATATAATGGCAGCTTTGCCACGATTTTCGATAATATTACCGAGCGAAAAAAGGCTGAAAATGATCTTCGGATTATTCTGGCCAAATATCAGGTTTTGTTTGATATTTTCCCCATAGGTATTACCATAACAGACCCTCATGGTAACATCATTGAGTCAAATAATATTGCGGAATCTCTGTTAGGCATTTCCCGGGAGGAGCAGGAAAAGCGAAAAATAGACGGTCAGGAATGGCGGATAATACGACCAGACGGGTCAACGATGCCTGCAACTGAATATGCAAGCGTGCGGGCCCTCAGTGAAGGGAGTACAGTGAACAATGTCGAAATGGGGATTGTCAAGGGAAATAACCGGATTACCTGGCTCAATGTATCATCTGTGCCTATTCCGCTGGAAGGATACGGTGTTGCCATTGTTTATGATGATATTACAGAACGAAAAAAGGCAGAAAAGGAGCAGGAAAAGACGCAGAAATTACTGGAGGATTCGCAAAGAATTGGGAAAATCGGCGGGTGGGAATTTAACATTGATACACAGGAAATTATTTGGACCAAGGAGATGTTTAACATACACGAAGTAGAATCTACATTTAAACCAATGGTTGATGAGCGGTCCAATTTTTATACTCCGGAATCTTTACCCTTAGTTGATAAGGCCGTCCGACGTGCAATAGAGCATGGGGAATCGTATGAAATTGATTCGGAAATTATTACCGCAAAAGGGAATCTTCGGTCAGTTAGGGCAATTGGAAAAGCAGATTTAGCCAACAGACGGGTTTTTGGCTTTTTTCAGGATATAACCAACAGTAAACACGCTGAAAAAGAACTTCAGTTAAAAAATGAACAGTTGCATGAACTGATGGCTACCAAGGACAAGTTTTTCTCCGTAATTGCCCATGATTTGCGCAGTCCGTTTACCGGATTTCTGGGTCTTACCCAAATTCTGGCCGAACAACTGGAGAGCCTTACCCTTGTGAATCTTCAAAAGCTTTCACTGGATCTGAATAAATCGGCTACCAATCTTTTTAATCTGCTGAACAACTTATTGGAATGGGCCCGGATGCAGCAGGGTACGGCTACTTTTGAACCGAAAATGCTGACATTGCTTCCGCTTGTAAACACCAACATTCATTCATTGCAGGTATTGGCCATGAAGAAGGGTCTTACGATTCAGATAGCAATTCCGGATACGATGCAGGTATTTGCCGATGAAGATATGCTTTCATCGAC
>CAYLTH010000027.1:0-10417 GCA_964386485.1 uncultured Bacteroidales bacterium
GGGCTGCACGCATCGAAACCGGATAGGGTTTCTCCCAGCAAAAAGTCAATATATGACGGAATATCACAGGATCTTTCCCGGCAGCTTCAGCAACCATTTCTGCAGTACGGCGGTGACTGTCGGATAAGGCGGATTGAATTATTTCGGGAGACATGGAATTTTAGTAACTGGTAATTGGTAATTGGTAATTGGTTAGTTGATAGTTAGTTATGTAGTTGAATAATAGCACTTTAATACCGGAACACCTGAACACCCGAACACCTGAACACCTGAACACCTGAACACCCGAACACCTGAACACCTGAACACCCGAACACCCGAACACAGGAACACCTGAACACAGATTTTCCCGATGCATGGCCAAATGTGCAAATATACCAGCATACCAATATACCAATGTACCAATCCGAACACCCGCGCACTTTAACACCTTAACACCTTAACACCTTAACACCTTAATTATCAAGAACAAGCGTCACCCGGAACATCTCTTCCTCATCGCGGATGTCGAGATGATGAGAATTCGGATAGATCAGGAGTAAACGCCGTTTTATATTGCTTAAACCAATGCCGCCGATCGAGTCCTTATTGGCCTGTGGATGTTTTGGCTTGGTATTATCGACCTGAAAAACAATTTGTGAGGAGGTAACCACCAGCTGGATGGAGATTCCGGGACTAACCCCTTTTCTTCCTCCATGTTTAAAGGCATTTTCAACGAAGGGAATCAGGATCATCGGGGCAATGGTGCGGGATGTCAGATCTCCCTGGATGTCAAACACCACATAATCCGGGTCTTCAAGCCGAAGCCGCTGCAGTTCAATAAAGCCATGCAGGTATTCGATTTCCTTGGATAAGTGGACTTTTTCGGCATTGCTGTCGTACAGCATATACCGCATGATTTCCGACAATTTCATCACGGCCGTATCGGCATCTTTTGATTGATTCCGGATCAGGGAGTATATGTTATTCAGCGTATTAAACAGAAAATGCGGATTGATCTGCGATCGTAACAAGGCGATTTCACTGGCCTGATTCTGCTGAACCAGCTCGGCTTCTTTCTGTTGTTTGGCAATAAACGTAGCCACAACCCGGATCAACAGGGCATAGATGACCATCACAATAATCCCGCGAAGATGGGTGAGAATATCCGTCCGGGTGATAACCATCTGATCCTCGGGCATGAGATGCAGGATCTTCTCATAGTAGAAGAAAAACCCAAGCGTCAGGGCCGAATACGCCATCACAATGGCAATGCCCGTCACCACGGCTACCGGCCTGTTTTTCAGCCGGAACAACATCGGAAGGATATAGAGATATAAGCCGTAAAACAGAATTACATTGAACCCGAAATCAACCGGCATTACCCTGTAATAGACAGGATCCAGTTCCGAGTACGCCAATATCGGAAACAGATGCTGCATAATCATGTATGCCCAAAATGCCAGGTGCAGAAATAAGATAATGCGGCTTTTCATCGTGCTGAGTAATATGCAAATGTAAAGTTATTGCGGCAAAAATATTTAGCTTTGCACAAAAAATCGACCAATGACCACAAAACTCGGACAAAGCATCGCAATTCTGGTGTTAATCATTCCTGCCATGGGATACAGCCAGACCTCCTCCAAGGACATTCCTGACTTTTCGAATACACCGCGCAAAGAAGTGCCGGCAGAATACACCTGGCGTACCGAAGATATTTATGTAAATGATGAAGCCTGGAAAAAGGATAAGGAACTGGCGCTCTCCCTGATTGGTGTTGTTGAACGCATGCAGGGTGACTGGACCACCACTTCAAACAAGATGCTGGCTATGCTCGATTTGTATAAAGATCTGAATATGAAGATCGAACGGCTCTACAATTATGTCTCCAACCAGAGCAATATGGATATCGGCGATACCAAACTGCAGGGGATGAAAGGCGAAATGCAATCACTGGCTGTGCGTTCCGGTCAGGTTTTTTCCTTTTTTAATGATGATATTTTAAAATTGGGACAGGAAAAATTCGATGCCTATCTGAAGCAAACCCCGCAGATTTCTTCGTATCGCTTTCTGATTTCCGATATTCTCCGAAGCAAGGATCATGTTTTGCCATCCGATCAGCAAAAAATTGTGAGTCTGACCGGCCTTTTCAGCGGCACCTCTTCCAAAGTTTCCAGAATGCTCAACGATCTGGAGATGCCCAATGCCGATGTTAAGCTCAGCGACGGGAACACAGTGAGTCTGAACATGGCCAATTACATGCGCTACCGGGCTTCGGTGAATCCGGATGACCGCTTTACAGTGATGTCGGGCTTTTTCGCCAATCAGAAAAAGTATGAAAACACCCTCGCTGCCTGCCTTGACGGAGGCATCAAACAAGACTGGTTTTCGGCACAGACCGGAAAATTCCCCGATTGCCTGTCGGCCCGCCTGTATTACGATAATATCCCGGTTGCCGTGTATGAAATGCTGGTTCGTGAGGTTAAAAATAACCTGAGTCCGCTTCACCGCTATCTGGTTTTAAAACAAAAACTGCTGAAACTCAACAAATTCAGGTATTCTGACATCTATGCCTCTGCTGTTCCTTCGGTTGATAAGACGTATTCATACGATGAAGCCAAAAAACTCGTGATGGAATCCACCAAAATCATGGGCACCGATTATCAAAATGCCCTGAAAATGGCCTTCGACGGTCGTTGGGTTGATATTTATCCGAACAAGGGCAAAGAAAGCGGAGCCTATTCGAGCGGCATCTACGATGTTCATCCGTTTATCAAAATGAATTACAATGGCGATTACAATAATGTATCCACACTGGCCCATGAACTCGGACATGCCATGCATTCCTTCTTCTCAGCACGTGAACAGCATTATATTACCTCCAACTATGCTACGTTTGTGGCCGAAATTGCTTCTACTTTCAACGAAAGCCTGTTGATTAATTATCTGATACAGAATGAGAAGGATGATCTTTTCAAATTATTCCTGCTCGACAATTATCTGGAAAGTGCCCGCGGAACAATTTATCGTCAGACCTTATTTGCCGAGTTTGAACTTGAAATGCACCGCCGTGTGGAAGAAGGCAAATCTCTTACTGCAGAATGGCTGAATGAAAAATACCTTGGTCTCACCCGTACCTATTATGGTCATGATAAAGGGGTGTGTCAGGTTGATGATTACATCCAAAGCGAATGGAGCCGGATCCCGCATTTTTATATGAACTACTACGTATTTCAGTACAGCACCGGCATGATTGCCTCGATGGCGCTCACGAATATGGCGCTAACCCAGGGCGAACCCGCGGTGAAGAAGTATTTCGGTATGCTCAAGGCCGGTGGCAGCGACTATCCCATCACGCTCTTGAAAAACGCCGGAGTCGACATGACCACGCCCGATCCGTATAAGGCTGCTTTCCAGCGTTTCGATCAGCTGGTAACGGAGATGGAGATGATAATGATGCGGTTGAAATTGTAACTGGTAATTGGTAATTGGTAATTGGTTATTGGTTATTGGTAATTCTTGCAAAATGAACCACTGTCAGCGTTTTAAACGACTGACAGGGTTGAACATCAACACACCAATTCCTGAACACCGAATACAGATTTTCCCGATGCACGGCCAAATGTATCAATCTACCAGTCTACCAGTCTACCAATGTATCAACCCGAACACCCGAACACCTGAACACCTGAACACAATTTATCGACTAAACCGGTCGATAACGGCATCCAGCGTGTGGTTACAGACGGTGCAGAATTTCATATGCCGGGTGTACATGATGCAATCGAGTTGAGAGCGATAGAGTCCTTTCTGCTGGTATCCGGCACCTTCAAATGCACCGACAGCATCCCTGTATTTTTCCTTTGCAAAATACACCTCTTCCTGCTGCAACTGTCGGTCGAACAGCGCTTCCATCACGGATTCCTCCACTTTGGCTTTTCGCAGACTGTCGCGTTCTTTCTGAATTTTATAGCCGAACAGATCAAATTCCTCTTTATTCCAGGGAGTCGGGATGGGTGTACCCGGCGTCATCAGCGATTTCCATTTTAGGTTATCTTTATCGAACAGGGCTGTAATATTGGTTTCCCAGGGCTCGACCTTCACGGGTGCTATTTCATAGGAAACCGAAGAGGTATAATACTCGTCGGCCAGTGCTCCCATATGATGCCCGAATTCATGCACCATAATATATTCAGCATATTTATTATCGGCCGAAACCGTTGTATACAGATTATAGATTCCGCCACCTCCATAGGTTCGTTCGTTCACCAGAATCACCATCAGATCATAGGGAACAGCGGAAGCCACATCTCGCAAGGTCTTATTATCATAGGAAAGCACATAGCGCTCCGAATCGAAACTTCCGTATTGGGCGGACAGGGCGGTACGATGAAATACGCCCGGATGCGGTTTGGTAACGCCACTTTCGGCAGAAGGGGTTTCGACTGCCCGGATATTGATATCTGCCGACCGGCTTTTGAAGGGTTCGGCCGCCAGCAGAGCCGCGGAAAGTCGCTTCACATCGGCTTTGAACTTGCTCATATCTTTCTGTGAATAACCATCGCCTAAAATCACGATATCGAGTTTGGCAGCGGCAGGACCATTGTCGGCAATTACATCCACAACTTCACTGTGCCGGATTTCTGCAGGGTTTACTGCCCGGGAGGCCGGATCAATCAGCGTATTCCAGATCGGACGGAAGATATTCATGCTGTCGCGTTTCTCCAGGATTACCGTTACGGCTTTCCGTGGCCAGGGTATCCTGACCGACTCATGGAATGTGCCCCACAGACTGTCGGCATCGGGAATGGTCTGCCATTCGCCAAAAACACTGGCAAAACCATACGAATACAGCAACACATGGCTTTCCGCATCTATAAGCTTAACAAAATAGAGTCCCAGGTTCAGGGTATCGATCAGGTTTTTCTTACTTCCTGCCCAAACACCATCCGAAACAATCCGATCCACCGAAAAATGCTCTTCCCGGGCATTTCCGCTATGGAAATAATCGAGACGCATGGTTTTGTCGGTAAAATACTCGTCAAAGTTCACATTTCCTTTGTTAATCACCGAAATGGAATCCGGTTTCTGACCGGCCGCGATCTCCTTGCCGGGTTTCCCGGGCTTGCAGGATAACAGGATAACACTGAGAAGCAAAGAAAAGAGAATGGGTTTCATACGATCAGGATTTATGGAAAACAAGGGTTTAATCGATCAAAATTACGAAAAAACCGGGATTTGAATCGGTGTATCAATTAATTGAAATGACAACACGCAGTTCCCCTCAGATTAGAGAGGTTCCTCGCAGTCGCTCGGAATGACAGCCCTCTTCTGTTCATTAAGTAATATCCCCCAAAGGATGCACTGCATCCTTTGGGGGATTCCTTTTTTGCCATATGCGCGGACTGTCATTTCGACTGAAAGGAGAAACCTCTTTTTCCTATTTGTTCAGCCCTGTCATTTCGACCGCAGGGAGAAACCTCTTTAACTTTACCCTCTCCTTTCAGGCGTAAATTACCCAAATATTTTTTTCAAGAAAACAACCTGGCAATTCAATTCATTTCGTAATTTTGCGAAATACAAAAATAAACCCGCTTAATTATGAATGAAAAAGTAAAAATTCAGCTTAAAGATCTTGTAAAAGAAAAATATGGCGAAATCGCCAAAGCAACCGGAACCAGCGGATGTTGCTGCGGATCTGTCAGTTGCGAACCCGCACCCGACTACAGTGTATTCAGTGAAGATTATTCCGCCATGCCGGGCTATAATGCGGATGCCGATCTTGGACTTGGCTGTGGTCTGCCTACCGAATATGCCGGTATCAAACCCGGTGATTCCGTGCTCGACCTCGGAAGCGGGGCCGGAAACGACTGTTTCGTAGCACGTTCCCTGACCGGAGAAAGCGGCAATGTAACAGGTATCGATTTCACGGATGAAATGCTGGAGAAAGCCAATGCCAATGTTGCAAAACTTGGTTATACCAACGTCAGCTTTGTTAAAGGGGATATCGACAACATGCCGCTGCCCGATAATCAGTTTGATGTCATCATCAGCAATTGTGTGCTCAATCTCGTTCCCGACAAAAAACAGGCCTTTGCCGAAATCCACCGGGTCTTGAAAACCGGAGGACATTTCTCCATTTCCGATGTGGTATTGCAGGGCGAACTCCCCGAAAGCCTCCGCAGCAGTGCCGAAATGTATGCAGGCTGTGTTGCCGGTGCCTTACAGCAGGACGAATACCTGAATATCATTGAAGATGCGGGTTTCCGAAATATCGCAGTCCGGAAATCCCGCCAGATAAGTCTTCCCGAAGAAGTGCTTGTACAATATCTTGATGCCGGACAGATGAAGGATTATCTGGAAGGCGGGTGCGGGATCTTTAGTATTACGGTGAATGCGGAGAAATAGTGACGCGTGACGCGTGACGCGTTACGAGAAATAGTAACCAGTGACCGGAGACCAGTAACCAGTAACCAGTAACCAGATTAAATCGACAACACTCCTCCCCTCTCCTGCAGGAGAGGGGCCGGGGGTGAGGTGCAGCAGGAGAGGGGCCGGGGGTGAGGTGCCGGTAGTGCGGTTTCGTCGATAAAACAAGCCATTTCATCAAGTTTTTCGCGTTTTGAAATTTGCAACTCCATATATTTGAATAAAATTAACCGGAGGAAGTATGACAAAACGCAACCTGCTCGGCACAATGCTGTTTGTGCTGGCTTTGATTCCATTGTTATCGATGGGTCAACAAACCAAATCCCTTGTAAATCAGATCGATATCAAGTACACAAAATATGTGCTCGATAATGGTCTCACCCTGCTGGTCCATGAAGACCATAAAGCCCCCATTGTTGCCTACAATGTATGGTATCATGTAGGGTCGAAAAACGAAAAAGCCGGAAGAACCGGATTTGCCCATCTTTTTGAGCACCTGATGTTCAACGGGAGCGAAAATCACAATGATGATTATTTCAAACCCATGCAAAAGATCGGAGCAACTGACCTAAATGGCACGACCAACGAGGACAGAACCAACTATTTCGAGAATGTTCCGGTCGGAGCTCTTGATTTTACGCTGTTTATGGAATCAGACCGCATGGGACACCTGCTGGGTGCCATCGATCAGGCGAGGCTAGATGAACAACGCGGTGTGGTTCAGAACGAAAAACGTCAGGGGGATAATCAACCTTTTGGTGTTACCGAAGAACTGATTACCAAAGGCTGTTTTATGCCCGGCCATCCCTATTCCTGGACCGTCATTGGTTCGATGGAAGATCTGAGTGCTGCCAAAGTGGAAGATGTAAAGGAATGGTTTACAACCTATTACGGTCCCAATAATGCCGTTATTTGTCTGGCCGGCGACATCACCCCGGAAGTTGCTCTCGAAAAAGTAAAAAAATATTTTGGCGACATTAAACCCGGTCCGCCTATTGCACGTTACAAATCATGGCCAGCAAAACGCAGCGGAACGGCACGCCAGCAGGTACAGGATCTCGTTCCGCAATACCGTATATATAAAATATGGAATGTTCCAGAGTTTGGGAACAAAGAAGCCGTGTATGTTGATCTGGTTTCGGACGTATTGTCGATGGGAAAAACTTCCCGCCTGTACAAACGTCTGGTTTATGACGAACAACTTGTGACCAATGTTTCGGCCACCACCGATCTGCGGGAAATCGCCGGATTATTTACCATCCAGGCTGATGCCAAACCCGGTGTTGACGTTGCGAAAATCGAAAAAGCCATCGACGAAGAACTGGCCAGGCTGATTGCTGAAGGTCCGACCGAAGCCGAACTGTCGAAAATCAAAACCCTGTATTTCTCGAATTTCATCCGGGGCATCGAACGCATTGGCGGCTTTGGCGGGAAATCGGATATTCTGGCCTATTATGAATGTATTACCGGCGATGCAGCCAATTTCAAACGCACACTGAATTATGTCGAAAATGCAAGTGCCAAAGATCTGCAAAACGCTGCCAAAACCTGGCTGAGTGACGGTGCTTATGTACTTGAGGTGCTTCCGTTCAGCGAATTAAATGCGGCTGAAAAAGGAGTGGATCGTTCCAAATTCCCGGAAGTCACTGCAGGTACCGATGCAAAGTTCCCCGAAATTCAACGGGCAAAACTGAGCAATGGTCTCGAGATTGTTTTGGCCGAGCAACACAGTATTCCGGTTGTCCGCATGAATCTCCTCTTTGATGCAGGCTATGCAGCCGATCTGGGAGGAACCCCGGGAACAGCCAATCTGGCTATGGATCTGATGGATGAGGGTACGGCCAAACGCAACAGTCTCCAGATCAGTGAAGACCTTGCCAATCTGGGAGCCGGACTGAGCACGGGAAGTAACCTCGATCAATCCTATGTACGTCTGAATACCCTGAAGATGAACCTCGACCCTGCCCTCGAAATCTTTATGGATGTGCTCCTCAATCCTTCTTTACCCGAAAAGGACTTCAAACGCCTGCAAAAAATGCTGATTGCCCGCATCCAGCGCGAAAAATCGAGTCCTTTCAGCATTGCACAACGTGCGTTCCCCGGTATTCTTTACGGACAGGGCCATGTTTATGGCAATCCATGGACTGGCACGGGTTATGAAGATGCTGCTGCTAAAATCACCCTGGACGACCTGAAGGCCTTCCATAAAAAATGGCTGAAACCCAACAATGCCACCCTGCTCATCGTCGGGGATATCAAAATGGATGAAATCAAACCGAAACTTGAGAAACTGCTGAAAGAATGGAAAAGCGGCGATGTTCCGAAAAAGAATATTGCAAAAGTGGAGTTGAAAAAGAAACAGGTTGTCTACATTTTCGATAAACCCGGTTCACCACAGAGTGAAGTTTTCGCTGCCCACCTTGCTCCTTCCTCCTCCGAACCCGATGATATTTCAACCGAAACCATGAATTTTGTGCTGGGTGGCGATTTTGTTTCCCGCATCAACATGAATATCCGGGAAGATAAAAACTGGTCATATGGCGCTAGTTCCTTCTTCATGAGCGGTAAAAAACAACGTCCGCTTATGGTTTATGCTCCGGTACAATCGGATAAAACCAAAGAAACCATACAGGAGATCATGAAAGAGATTGACGGGGTACTCGGTAAAAAACCAATTACTCAGGATGAACTTGGCAATGCCATCAAAGCGCAAACCATCAGCCTTCCGGGTCAATGGGAAACACAGGATGCCATTGAAGGCTCCATGCAGCAGCTGGTGCGCTATTCCTGGCCGGATGATTACTATAAAACCTATGCCGGAAAAGTACGATCTCTCAAACTCAAAGATCTGAACAACTCTGCCACCAAAACCCTACAGCCTGCATCTTTACAATGGCTGATCGTGGGCGACAAAGCCCTCATCGAAAAAGGCATCCGTGAATTGGGTATTGATGAGATTTATGAAGTGGATGGAGATGGTAAAATTATAAAGAAGGAGTAACAAAACAGGCTGGAAAGCGTCTTATAAAAAATTGTGCCAATATGAAACGATGTTTTTGGATAGTCCTCTTCGCGACACTTTTTATTTTTGATGCTTACAGTCAGCAAAAAACATACGTCAGCCGGCGGCTTGAAGGCAAGCCGCCGGTTATCGACGGCCTGGGGGATGATGCGTCCTGGAGCAGTGTTGACCCGGGAAGCGGTTTTCTGCAACGCGAACCCTTTGAAGGGAAAGAGCCCGCCGGACAAACTTCTTTTAAAATCCTGTATGACGACAACAACATCTATGTTCTGATCCGTGCACAGGATCCCCGTCCCGACAGCATTGTGCGCCGATTGTCGCGGCGCGATGAATTCGACGGTGACTGGGTCGGAATTCAGATCGACAGTTATGAAGATAAACAGACGGCCTTCTCCTTTTCGGTGACGGCCGCCGGTGTAAAAATAGATGAAGCCATTACGAACGACAACAATACCGATGGCACCTGGAACGCTGTCTGGTACGCCAAAGTCTCGACCGATGCGGAAGGCTGGCTTACCGAAATGCGGATTCCATTGTCGCAGCTGAGGTTTGCGAAGAAAGCCGAATACCATTGGGGTGTACAGGTGATGCGCCAGATCTTCCGGAAAAACGAATTTTCGGTCTGGAGTCCGATGCCGCGCGAGAAGTCGCAGTGGGTGCGCATGTTTGGAACGCTCGACGGAATCAAAGGAATAGCGCCACGCCGTGATGTCGAAATTTTACCCTATGTTGTCGCCAAGGCCAAATCCTATCAGGAAGATTCAGAAAACCCGTATGCACCGGGAAAAGAAGTGGTGTTGAACGGCGGAGTAGACGGAAAGATCGGACTTACAAACGATCTGACTCTCAATTTCAGCGTGAATCCAGACTTCGGGCAGGTAGAAGCAGATCCTTCAGAGGTCAATCTTACCGCTTTTGAATCCTATTTCAGTGAAAAACGACCTTTTTTTGTAGAAGGAAAGAATATATTTAGTTTTCAGCTTACGG
>CAYLTH010000027.1:10517-16214 GCA_964386485.1 uncultured Bacteroidales bacterium
GAAAAACGACCTTTTTTTGTAGAAGGAAAGAATATATTTAGTTTTCAGCTTACGGATGGAGACGGTGGATTATCCATGGATAACCTGTTCTACAGCCGCCGGATTGGTCACCGTCCGCATCATCAACCGGATATTGCCGATGATGAATATATCCGAACGCCGGAAGAGACCACCATACTCGGTGCTTTTAAGCTTTCCGGGAAAACAAAGCATGGCTGGTCGATTGGAATTCTGGAATCATTTACCCAGAAGGAAGTGGCAAAAATTGGCACCCAAAATGCCGAACGAACCGAAGCCGTTGAACCCTTTACCAATTATTTTCTGGCGCGTACCACGAAGGATTTTAACAAGGGACAGCATATCGTGGGGGCGATGTTAACCGCTACGCACCGCGATATCAGCAATTCTCAGCTGGAGTTTCTTACGGATGCAGCCTATTCCGGCGGTTTGAATTACACGACCTATACCAAAAACAGGCATTATGAACTCGGGTTAAAAACGGGATTCAGCCATGTGAGCGGCAGTCGTGAAGCCATCACCGGTCTGCAGGAATCATCGACCCATTATTTTCAGCGTCCCGACCACGAACATAAAAAGGTAGATACCACCCGTACGAGTCTGACCGGAACCGGAGGAACCGTTTCGTTTTCGAAAATCGGGGGCGGAAAATGGCGCTTTATGACATGGCTTACCTGGCGTTCACCCGAGCTCGAACTCAATGATGCCGGCTTTCTCCGGCAGGCAGATGAAATTCAGCAGGTTATATGGGCTCAATACCGGATACTCGAACCCTTTTCTATTTTCAGGAACATTTTTATCAACATGAATCAGTGGAAAGGTTTTGATTACTATGGCGCAAAAACTTACGGAGGCGGGAATATCAACCTGAATACCGAGTTTAAAAACTCCTGGTTTATGGCGATCGGGATGAACCGCGAAGATGAAGCCGCCACCCGATCTGCCTTGCGGGGCGGTCCTATCATGACTTTTCCCGGAGGGTGGAGTTATTGGGGAGAAATCGGGTCAGATTCACGAAAGAAAGTACAGTTTAGCATCGGGCACAATGCATTCCATGGTGATCATCAGCATTTTATCAACATGTATTATGGCATTGGCGTACGTTACCGCCCGTCGAATGCAGTGTCCATCCGCATTGACCCGGGTTACAGCCTAAGCCGCGATAAACTGCAATATGTTGAAACAGTCAGTTACAACAATGGTTCCCGCTACATAATGGCTGGTCTCGATCAGCATGTTTTCAGTTCCAGTATCCGGGTGAATATCAATCTGGGGCCGGATCTGACTATTCAGTATTGGGGGCAGCCCTTCCTGTTTGCCGGAAATTTCCGGGATTTCAAA
Organism: uncultured Bacteroidales bacterium; assembly: GCA_964386485.1. Classification (GTDB taxonomy): domain Bacteria; phylum Bacteroidota; class Bacteroidia; order Bacteroidales; family CAIXZF01; genus CAIXZF01. The sequence goes on from CAYLTH010000027.1 coordinate 11,877, forward strand.
TATGCCGATCACACCCTGGCGAATAATTTCAATGAACGTTTTCATCAGTTTGATGATCAGGAAATCCAATTCGATGCCGATAACAATAGCTATGATATCGATGAAAATAAAGATGGAATTATTGACTATAGTATTGGTAATCCGGACTTTAACTTCTTTCAGTTCCGCTCGAATCTTGTATTCCGCTGGGAATTTATTCCGGGATCTACGATGTTTCTGGTGTGGTCGCAGGGAAGAACCGGCTCGAATGAACTGGGCGATTTTGATTTCAACCGGGGGATGAAAGATTTGTATAAAGTATACCCGGAAGATGTGGCTCTGCTAAAAATATCCTACCGCTTTGTTTTTTAATATGACTGATTATTGAATTTGTAATACCTTTACCGAAAATAGTAACAAGTTTCATGCGGACATTTCTTTTCATTCTCTTCATAGCCTCCTTTCTGCCGGTGTCGGCTCAGTTGACTATTTTAGGCGATATCAACGGGCCGCTTCATGCCATAAAACCGGCTTCTTTTCTGAATGCAAATTATACCGGAAAGGGTGTTAATATCGGGGTGATTGATGTGGGATTTGAAAAACTGGGGATTAATCCGGGCATGAACCATATTATCCGGGATTCGAGGCTTATGTTTGCCCGGAATTACCTGCACAGAGCCCTAAATGCTACAGACAGCACAACGAAATCCCTGTTATCATTGGTTCCGGTGAAAGATCTGCCTGGTTTCACGCTGCCGCTTCCGGATTTGTCGCCCCTGGCCGATACAACCACCTTATTTACCATGGGGAATACGCATGGTGCGCTGGTCAGTTATCTGATTGCCGGGATTCCCGGAGAAGAAAGCCTGTATGGGATGGGGAAAGATGCGAATTATTTTCTGGCGAAAACTGAATTTGGCAAAAAAGATCATCGGCTGGAAGAATTTCTTTTGGGGAAAGCGCTTCAGGACTTCTATGAGCGGAAGGTAAAACTGGTGAATATTTCACTGGGTTACCGTTCTAATTTCGAACTATCAGAAGATAAATATACCCGTGAAATGCTCGACGGAAAGACCGCTTTATCAAGCCGTTTGTGCAATGAATATGCCGGGAAAGGAATGATCATCGTGGTTGCTGCCGGAAATGAGGGATTCAAATCCTGGAAGGCGATTTCGGCACCGGGAGATGCGGATGACGTTATTACTGTAGGATCAACCCGCGATACAAATTCCATTCTCAAAGCCTGGTTCAGCAGTATTGGGGAGGGCGATCTTTTAAAACCCGATGTAGTCTGCTTTTCGATGACCGGTACTTCACTGAGTGCTCCGGTTATCGCGGGTCTGGTGGCGGCCATGCTTCAAAAAGACAGCAGCCTCACACCCAAACAGGTAAAGAACCTTTTGCACCGCGCATCCACATTGTATCCATTTCCAAATAATTATGTGGGTTATGGCGTTCCGGATGCCTCTAAAATATGGAAACTGATGAACGGAGATTCCCTTCCTGCAACAGCAACAGAAGTCAAAGTGGAAGGAAAAGATCTTTTTATCGAAATCAAGGCCAAACGTGTGGATTGTTTTCATAAAACGGATGCTTTTCATGTCAGCAAACAGGAGGTTCTAAACCCAAATGATGGCGTTGTTTACCTGGAACGCCCTAAGGGTGTGCGTTTTACTACCCTGGTTCCGGATATGAATCAAGTGATTGAAATTGAATGGCAATAAATGTGTGTTTTTTTAGTTATCTTTGTAACAAACACCAATGGTTAACCGTCATATGATAAAGAAGCTCAACATAATTCTAAGCTCTGTCAGAATGAAAACCATACTATACCTCCTCGTTTTTTTCAGTATTCAATTCTTTTCAGCCGGTATTACAGCTCAGAAAGGCTGGCCGCAACCTCAGCGTAATGATTCTGTTTGTATGTGTCAGCCATTTATTATTTCCTGGCAGAACAATGTGCTTCATGTAATCGAAAAGACCGACAGTACAAAGGTAAATCCGCTGAGCAATATGATTAATACCACGCGTACTGAAGTAAAAAAGATGCAGAAAAGCATTGCTGTTATTGATCAGTCACAACATGAACACAGCGGCATTTTTCAATACAAACGCGGTGCTGAAGGGTTTAAAGTTAATATCAAATCTGTGATGATTCACTGACACTGCATCGAACAGAATTTTCAGAAAATTGTTATCTTTGGTGAATTCAAGACGCTTTCACCATGAAAATAAATCAAGCCCTCCTCCATGCCATGAAACTCCTGTTTCTGGCATTTGTTTTTTATACCAGTTCCTGTGTAAAGGCTCAGCCGGTTCAGGGTGTAGTCCTGCTCGACAGTCTTAATCTCAAAGTTGTTAAAGTTTTCGGAACCCACCAGGAACGCGGATATGCCTATGGATATTTGCTTGGACAGGATATTCATCAGATGCTGGCAGGCTATATCAAGCCGATATTTGGAAGCAGTTATGCAAATGCCAAAGCGCTGGTGGTAGCCGGGAATGATCTGCAGATTGAGGCCCGTTTTGTGACGGAAGCGCAGGCAGTTATTGATGGGATGAACGCCGCAGGAAGTAATATCAGCGGATTGGATGTCAATGACTTGTTGCTGGGGAATTGTATGCTGGACGTTATGGCTTTGATGGGAATGAAAGCCGGGATGGGGTGTTCGAGTCTGATGAGCTGGGGAGATGCCACACTGGGCACGCCTTTAAACGGGAAATCAGTTATTTCGCGGCATCTCGACTGGCAGGTTAATTCAACCCTGATCGCGAATCAGGTAATGGTGATACATCAACCATCAGAAGCAGGAGAACGCCCCTGGCTGCTGATCGGTTTTGCCGGGATGATGTCGGCTTTATCCGGTGTGAATGAAGATCTTGGCGTTTTTCAGCATATGATGGATGATTATACGTCGACTGCAGTACACAATCAGCACTTTACGCCCGTCTGGTTTGCCATGCGGGATGCGTTGGAGCTGGACGACTACAACAATGATGGTTTCAATGATGTACAGGATGTGAAAGCATCGCTGCTGGCCAGTTCCAATGGTTTTGCCGAAGGATACCTGATCAGTGCCCTTGCCCGGAATAATGCGGATGATGAACGGGTTGCCATGGTTGCCGAACTAACTCCCACCACACCCTTGCATACCTTTCGGTCAAATTTGTTGCCCGACAGTATCCCGGGAGATAATCTCTACACAGCGAACTGGCAGATTGGCCGGAATAATGCACTTCATTTCTGTCCCCGGTACAATGGCATCCGCAATCACATCGGAACCGGAACCCTGATCGGTCTTCCGCAAAACTGGGCACTTCTGCGCGACTGGTCGCACCTGTCCAACAATATCCAGTTTATGCAATTCAGTCCGGAGGAAAACCATCTTTGTGTTTCCATGCGGATGGGAACAGCAGCCTATCTGAACGATAGTCTGGGTTTTGATCTGGATGTATTGCTGAATCAGGCCGTGGGAATGCCGGAAAACACGAAAATTCAGGGATTGAGAATACAACCCAACCCGGTAAGCACAAGTCTGATAATATCCGGATTGAGTACAATAAAAAATGCTTCAGGGATCCGTATTTCCGATTTCGCAGGGCGTCAGGTGGCTGCATATCCGCTGAATTCCTCAAGCGACAGTCTTGAAATCCCCGTCAGCCGGCTGAAAGCCGGAGCCTATACCCTGGAAGTAAGCGGAGATCAGGTGAAGGAAACGATTCGGTTTATAAAAAAATGAACCGATTTATTCCGGCTTCAGTACAGAAGACTTTCCAGGTCTCTTAAGTTCATCGTTTAGGTAAATTCAGTCAGGAAGACCATGAAAGTCAATATGGAGTTTTAAAAGCCGGAGTGACTTTCCAGGTTTGATTGACTGCTGTGAAAATTCACGATGAAGATTCAAAACCTGGAAAGTCTTTTGTTCCTAAATTCAAAATAGATCGTTTTTGAAGTTTTTACAAAACCCGATTTGTTCCGGCTTCAGAACAGGAGACTTTCCAGGTCTCTTAAGTTCATCGTTTAGGTAAGTTCAGTCAGGAAGACCATGAAAGTCAAAATGGAGTTTTAAAAGCCGGAGTGACTTTCCAGGTTTGATTGACTGCTGTGAAAATTCACGATGAAGATTCAAAACCTGGAAAGTCTTTTGTTCCTAAAGCCGAAATAGATCATTCTCAAAGCTATGACAAATGCCGATTTGTTCCGGCTTCAGAACAAGAGACTTTCCAGGTCTCGTAGGTTCATCGTTTAAGTAGGTTCAGTCAGGAAGACCTTGAAAGTCAAGCCGATCGATTTATTTTGGCTGCAGAACAAGAGACTTTCCAGGTCTCGTAGGTTCATCGTTTAAGTAGGTTCAGTCA
>CAYLTH010000027.1:16314-18000 GCA_964386485.1 uncultured Bacteroidales bacterium
CAGAACAAGAGACTTTCCAGGTCTCGTAGGTTCATCGTTTAAGTAGGTTCAGTCAGGAAGACCTTGAAAGTCAAGTTCGATTTTTATAAATAATTTATTCTTCAAGGTTAAACTCTTTCTCCAGATCAATGGGGGATTTATGACAAAACCTATAATTTTCAGCATCTCCAAAAAGACTCAACACAAAATCCTTTTGCAGATTACTTTTATTTAAATGTAAATGTTTCTCAAATGAACTCCATAGATATTGCTCGGGCTTTTCAGCAAATCCATGGTGAACAGGATTTCGATGGATATATAGAATTACTTTCCGAAGATAATCATCCGTTTCAATCCACTTTCTTTTAACGTTTTTACGGAATAAACTCCCTGTCAATCCCAATTCACGATTAACTGACTTTGAGTAACTCATAAAAAAAAGCCGAAAACGGAGACTAACCTTTTCAGGATCATTTCCCTTTATCCTGATTAAAAGATGAAAGTGATTTGGCATCAAAACATACGCATAAAGGTCAACGTAGTCCAGCATGTAAAATTCAAATCTTCTTAAAAAGTAAGAATAATTCGAATAACTATAAAACAAGTTATTATTCCCATTTGCATGGTTGTAAACATGAAAAAACTTGTCTTTCTCAAACTTCGGATAATAATCAGCCGGCATAACTCTCAATCAACAACTCTACTCCATCGCCGCCATCAATTCATCCGTCATTTCGAGGTTGTGATATACATTTTGGACATCATCATCGTCTTCGAAGACTTCGATGATGCGCATAATTTTTTTGGCGGCTTCGATATCGAGTTTGGTTGTTTCTTTCGGAATCCGTTGTAACTGAGCATTTTCCGGCTCAATTTTCAATTCCTCCAATTTCTTCATCATCGAACCGAAATCTTCCATGGCGGTTGTAACCGAGATGTATTCATCCTCCACCGAAATATCCTCAGCACCGGCATCAATCAGTTCAAGCTCCAGATCATCAATATTGATAGTCCCTTGCGGAATGGTAAATATGCCTTTGCGATCGAACAGAAAACTCAATGAGCCATTGGTTCCGAGGTTCCCGTTGTATTTATTAAAAATTGCCCGGACATTGGATACGGTGCGCTGGAGATTGTCGGTTGTAGCCTCGATAAAGATTGCAATTCCGTTATTTCCATAGCCTTCGTATGTTGTTTCATGCAAGGAAGCAGCATCTTTATCAGAAGCCTTGCTGATAGCCCGTTGCAGGGTTTCTTTGGGCATATTGGCTCCTTTGGCATTGGCAATGGCGAGCCGAAGCCGCGGGTTTCCATCAGGGTCAGGACCACTTTCGCGGACTGATACAGAAATTTCTTTAATAATGCGGGAGAAAATCTTTGAACGTTTGGCATCCAAAGCCCCTTTTTTACGCTTGATCGTTGACCATTTATTATGTCCTGACATAAGAGATGATTTTAGTTCGGTTCAATAATGGCAAAAATATAAAAAAAAACCGTCCCGACTAAGCCGGGACGGAGGTTTTACCAAAACGCAACAGATGTAATAAATACTGGTTACATTCCAACCAGTGCGAAACCAACTGAGAACGGATAGAGTTCAGGACCTTTTCCGGCTTTGAACATTTCACCGATGGCGTAGGTACCATAAAGATTCAGTACACCCCATCCAATTCTGACCATGGCATCGTATTTGAAAGGATTCAGATT
>CAYLTH010000027.1:18100-27570 GCA_964386485.1 uncultured Bacteroidales bacterium
CCTTCCCAATGCCCATCAAACTTGTTTTTATTCCGCTTGAAGATGTCTTTGTCTTTCTTGCCTGATTTATTTACGATTTTAACGCCTTCATCATTGATTACCAGTACACGGCTTTCTGTTTTATCCCCGTCTGTTTTTTCATGGATAACCATCTTTACACCATCATCATTGATAATAAGAGGATCTACATTGGCACTGTCGCTTTCGATAATCACACCATCTTCTTTAATGGTGAGGGTTTTATTCCCGACAATCACAGTCCGATCACCGTTTGATGAAGCTACTTCTTCATCACCGGTATAGATCTTTGAAACACCGGATTGATCAATATTTCTGACTTTAGGCTCTTTTTTGAACATGATTTTCCCGACTCCGGAAGCTTCACCATTCACTTGTTCGATCACATTCAAACGGGTACTGGCTGCACCGGTTACTTCCACATTGGCTTTGGTGGTTTCGAGATCGTATGCGCTGAGTTTACCAGCACCACTGGCCTCCAGATTATGGTAGTTGCAGGTTCCTGTGAGTTTAACATTGGCAGCACCACTGATTTCAGATACAAGATTTTGCACTTCCAGCTGAAGTTCAACTTTAGAGGCTCCGCTAAATTCAATTTCGAATTTCTCAGCTTTGATAAGCCCGTCACTTTTAATAATGGAAGCACCGGAAGCTTCAATTTTAGTCAGTTGCACGAAGGTTACATAAAACTTTACACGCTGGGGATCTTCTACTCCGTCAAGGTCGATCTCCAGGTTTCCTCCATTAACTTCCACTTCTACTTTGCCGGCAAGTGGCTGGTTTCCGACAGCCCTTACACTTTGAACAGTCCCCGGAATCAGGGTAATATTCTGAACACCATCGGCTTCAATTCCGCTAAAGGATTCTTTTACGATAACTGTTTCTGTGAATTCACCATCCGCATTCTGAGCGAATGAAGCAGTTGCCATCATACTGGTCAGCAGTACCAGCGCAGTGAGCATCAGATTTGATTTTAAGGTTTTCATGGGTATATGATTTTAGATTGATTTGCTTGATTTGGTAGTACGACGGGTTGATATGCCGAAAAGTTACAGACCCCGCATTTTTTTTTATCTTTACCGATCTAAACCAATATTTATTCGAAATCCCATGAAAAAAACAGTCCTTTTAATGATAATTGCTGTGTTTTCCCTAAACGGAATACAAGCCCAGATTCGTAAAGCAGCATTGATTTCTGTTTTCGGAAGCCGTAACCTGAGCGATAACCCGCTGGATACTAAAATGTATCAGTTAATTATGGAGGATAGCTCTTTCAATCTTGAACCCATTGTTGCCAAATTCGACAATCTGATTCGTGAAAAATTTCTTCCCCAGTTTCCCTTTCCATTTTTATCAAAAGAAGAAGTCGTAAACCTCCCGGGCTATCCCGATCTCAAAAAATACACCCGATGGGCCAATGAAACTGTTTTTACCACCGCTGCACCGGGTTATGTTCCTATAGCTGCTTTTGGAATAGCCGACGATGAAGAAGCCATGAAAAAAGCTTTTGAAATATTGCCTGCAGATGTTGATGTTATTATGATTGCCTTTATCGATTTCAATCTGTATGATGAAATGGGATTTGGAGGCGTGAGTCTGAAAAAAGTACGGGCCAATGTCAATCTGAAATTATTTGACCGCAAAATTGAACGCGTATTCAAACTAAAGGAGAATGCCAAATCCGATAAAAGCGTTAGTGCTTTCGGTGGTTTTGTTGTGGATGTTGAAAATATTCTGCCTTTGATCCAGAATTCTTCTGAAAAATTATTTGAGGAAATGAATGAGAAGTTGCCGAAATCATTGGCAAAAATGGCGAAAAAGCTCAATAAATAACATTCTGAATTACTGAGTTTTATATTTATATTTCGGTAGTCCCGAAACAATTGCACTCTTTTCTTGTTTATGTTTTTATAATCTATAATTAAACAAAACAATGAAAGATCATACAATATTCTCTCCTGTTTCCATTGGATCACTCCAAATTGCAAATCGTATTGCCATGGCACCCATGACGCGTTGTCGTGCCATTGGTAATGTACCCAATGACCTGATTGCCGAATTTTACGGTCAGCGTTCCGATGCCGGTTTACTCATTACCGAAGGGACATCTCCTTCACCCAACGGACTGGGTTATGCCCGTATACCAGGCATTTTCAGTGCTGAACAGGTTGACGGATGGAAAAAAGTAACCACCGCGGCTCATGCAGCCGGGGCTAAAATTTTCGTACAGCTTATGCATACAGGGCGAATCAGTCATCCTTTGAATATGCCGGAAGGCGCTAAAGTACTGGCTCCATCCGCCGTTAAACCAGCCGGACAAATGTGGACCGATTCGGCCATGATGCAGGATTTCCCGGAACCTAAGGCAATGATAGCGGATGAACTGGAATCCACTAAGCAGGAATACGTGAAGGCAGCACAAAATGCTGTGGAAGCCGGCTTCGACGGAGTGGAACTCCATTCGGCCAATGGTTACCTGCTTGAACAGTTTTTATCTCCCTTCAGCAATGTACGGACAGATATATATGGTGGAAGCATCGAAAACCGTTGCCGGTTTGTACTCGAAGTAGCGGCTGCTGTTGCCGAAGCAATCGGAACAGAAAAAACCGGAATCCGCTTATCACCCTATGGTGTTGCCAGTGATATGCCACATTATCCTGAGATTCATGAAACCTATGCTTATTTAGTGAAGGAACTGAATACATTGGGAATTGCCTACATTCATCTGGTAGATCATTCGGCTATGGGAGCTCCGGCTGTGCCTCAGGAAATGAAACAAATGGTGCGTCATGAATTCTCAAACACCCTGATCCTCTCTGGCGGATATGATCTGGAACACGCTGAAGCCGATCTACAGGCTGGTTTTGCCGACATGATTGCCTTCGGAAGGCCCTTTATTAACAATCCTGACCTGGTAAACCGCTTTAAACAGCAATTTCCTCTCTCGCAGGACCTCCTGATGGATCTATTCTACACAGCTGATTCTAAGGGATATACAGATTATCCAACTTTTAAGGCGTAATTTTTTTTCAGAAAATTGCATATTTTTTAAATAAAATTACCAACCTGAATAATAAAGTGTATCTTTGCCATATTAATTTAATACACAATGAATAAAGGAACAGTAAAATTCTTCAATGACTCCAAAGGATTTGGATTTATTAAAGACGAAGCATCAGACAAAGAGTACTTTGTACACGTGACTGGTTGCAAAGACGAAATCAGGGAAAATGACGAAGTAACTTTCGACCTTGAAGACGGAAAAAAAGGATTAAATGCCGTAAATGTTAAACTAGCTTAGTTTAGATATTCGAAGTCATTTATTACCAGAGGCCCTGCGAAAGCAGGGCCTTTTTTTGTGACGTGTGACGGGTGACAAAACTTCTCCCCTCTCCTGCAGGAGAGGGGCCGGGGGTGAGGTCCCAATTACCAGCTTTTACTATATTTGTTCGAAACATAGGGTTATGAAAAGCTTACTGCTTGCGATCATCATCTGGGGTTCTGTCCTCCAAACCTGCCTGTTGGCACAGGTATTGCCTGCATCCCGGAGTACGAACTGGACCATTGCCGGACTACGCGACACCACTACGGCCGGGTTTCAGGTGATCGATATGGTGGCAAACGGTGCAACAGGTGATGGAATTACACCGAATGACTCCGTATTGGCAGCCGTGATCTCCGGCATTTCATCTCCCGGGGCAGTCCTGTTCTTTTCCTCCGGGAATTTCCTCTTCAACCATAGTCTTCAGATTCCTTCCAATATTCAAATTAAAGGCGACGGACCCGCTGTCACTACCTTTACACTGAGTCTGGGAGGCAGCAGTCATGGGATCCGTTTCGACGGCAGTCTGGTGGCAGGAGATACCAGTTCGCTGAGCTTCCAGGCCAATAAAGACAGCTTGTATATACAGGTTTTAAATACCTCTTTGTATGCACCGGGCGACTGGATACGACTCATCCAAAACGATTCCGCATATATAACCTCTGCCTGGGCCTGGCATACGGTAGGTCAAATCCTGCAGATTACCGATATCCGGAGCGACAGTCTTTTTCTGGCCTCTCCCCTGCGCATGAGTTACAGCATGACAAACAAGCCCTACATATGCCGGATAAATCCCATTAAAAACAGCGGCATACAATGTCTTAAAATTGTCAGAACCGACAATACCGCACCGGAACAAACCAGCCATATTTACATGAGTTATGCTGTGAATTGTTATGTAAGCGGGATTGAATCAACCTATGGGAATTTTAGTCATGTTGAGGCAGAATTCAGCTCGAACATTCTCATATCAAAATCATATTTCCATCACGCATTTGAATACGGAGATGGCGGACGAGGCTATGGTGTTATTCTTCATTTCACAACCGGGGAGTGCCGTGTGGAGGACAATGCATTCGAACATCTCCGGCATTCGATGCTCGTGCAGGCGGGTGCAAACGGAAATGTATTTGCATACAATTATTCCTTCGATCCGTTCTGGGCTTCATTTCCGGCAAACTCAGCGGGTGAACTGGTTTTGCATGGAAATTATGTTTATGCAAACCTGTTTGAACAAAACATATGTCAAAACATTGTAATCGACAATTCCCACGGCCCAAACGGACCCTATAATACCTTTTTCCGTAACCGGGCCGGCGGGTATGGCATCTTTTTCAGTGCAGCCAATTCCCCGGATCAGAACCTCATTGGAAATGAAATTCCGAATACCGCCTTTCCCTACAGTCTGGTGAATTATACCATACTGGGCAGCGGGCATTTTGTGCATGGCAACAATAACAAGGGAACGATCGTACCGGCTGGCACTACCTTGCTGCCGGATCTGAGTTATGCCTATACCCAGAAACCGGATTATATTCCGGTGAATCAATGGGGTGGCATCGGTACGCCTCAGGTCATGGGAAGCAATGGCATTCCGGCATTCGATCGGTACAATGCCGGTAATATTTTTTACAATGCCTGTGGTGTCGGAGCAGTGGGATTCATAGAACCCACGCCTTATATGGGAAAATTGTTAATTTTACCGAATCCTTTTTCACAACAAATTAAAATCCAGACCACATTTCCGTTTTCACGAATCCGGGTGTTCACCTCCTGCGGACAACTGATCTATACAACCCATGATCCGGCGCTCAACCAGTTGATCGATACCCGTTCCTGGCCGGCCGGCATGTATGTTCTGAAGGTCGGGTTCGGCCATAAACAGGAAATCACGGAAAAGCTCATTCGAATACCGTAGTTTTGTTGCGCTGAAGTCTTAAATCTCATACATGAAAAAGACGAATATTCAAACTGAAATTGATGCCGGATTTTTATACCTCAAACTGGCCGAAAACGAATCGGATCCGCTTATTGCAGATGTATTCCGGCAGATGAGTGAAATTGAGAAGGGCCATGCTCTGGCTTTTGCAAATAAGGAAAATATCGCGGCAAACAACTTGTTTCAACCTTCATGGAGAGCAAAAACATTAAACCTGATCGGAAAAGTGTTCGGGTATGATTATGTTTTGGGTGCGCTGATGGACACAGAGAAAGGCCTGTCCGGAGCAATTCTCCAGTCAAAAAGGAAAAACAATCAGGCCATTACGGGATCCGAAACCAATCATGTGCGCATCCTTCAGTCTATTCTCGAAAAAGAAGCCAATGTCAGCGGGGCTCACTTGTCAAAATTCGAAACAAAACACCGGTCGGTGGGAGGAAATGCGATCCGGGCTGCCGTTTTGGGCGGGAACGACGGACTGGTTTCGAATTTCAGCCTGGTAATGGGTATCGCCGGGGCCACCGCTGGTCAGCAGGGTGTATTGCTGGCCGGTTTAGCCGGATTACTGGCAGGAGCTTTATCGATGGCATTGGGTGAATGGATTTCGGTAAAAAGTTCACAGGAATTATACGAAAATCAGATGCAGATCGAAATGGACGAACTCGAAACCAATCCCGAGGGAGAGATGAAAGAACTCGCGCTGATCTACATGGCCAAAGGGATTCCGGAGGCGCAGGCCGGCAAAATGGCAGAAGAGATTATGAAAGATAAAACCCATGCACACGAAGTCCTGGTAAAGGAGGAATTGGGAATCAACGCTGAAGAACTCAAAGGATCTGCCTTTGAAGCCGCCATATATTCCTTCATTCTATTCTCTGTCGGAGCTGTTATTCCCGTTCTCCCATTTATGTTCACATCAGGAACACAGGCTATTGTCATCAGCGTATCCGCCAGTGCTGCAGGCTTGTTTCTGATCGGTGCTGCCATCACACTTTTTACAGGCAAAAATGTCTGGTATTCCGGTTTCCGCCAGGTTCTGTTCGGATTGGCGGCAGCGGCCATTACCTTCGGAATCGGCAAATTAATCGGCATTAACCTGGGTGGTTAATATAAAATTATCCGTTATGCGACAATGGAGACGCACGACCGTGCGTCTCTACAACGATATTCTCGTCACGCGTCACGCGTCACGCGTTACTATAATTTATTACATTTGTCCCAAATTGACAACATATGCATAAACCCCTCTACAGCGTAATAACAGGAACGGGCAGTTATATCCCGACAATACGCAAAACCAATACTGATTTTCTCGGACACACTTTTTATAATGAAGATGGGTCTGTTCTGGATAAAGACAATCAGGAAATCATCGACAAATTCCTTGAAATTACGACCATAGCCGAACGGCGCCATGTTTCCGACGACCTTGTTACCTCGGATATTGCCACCTTTGCTGCCGTGGACGCCATTGCGAATGCCAGAATCGAAAAAGAAGAACTCGATTATATCATTGTTGCGCATAATTTTGGAGATGTTCAGCATCACAACCCCAGAACGGATATGGTTCCCAGTCTGGCGGCACGCGTAAAATTCAATCTCGAAATAAAAAACCCCGCATGCGTTGCTTATGATGTCCCCTTCGGTTGTCCGGGCTGGTTACAGGCTGTTATTCAAGCTGATTACTACCTCAAATCCGGCGATGCAAAGAAAATTCTGGTGATTGGTGCCGAGGTTTTGTCAAGAGTATCCGACCCGCACGACCGCGACAGCATGCTTTATGCAGATGGTGCCGGCGCTGTTGTTCTGGAAGCCGTAAGCAGCGATACCCCGATCGGGATAATTGCCCATACAACCCGCTCGGATACCTTCATGCATTCCCAAATGCTGCACATGGGGCAATCCTACAAACCGGATTCCGAGCAGCTTTTCCTGAAAATGAACGGCCGGAAATTATATCAGTATGCCCTCGAAACCGTTCCGCAGGCGATTAAGGATTGTATCGACAAAAGCGGGACTCCCGTTGACCAGATCCGCAAAATACTGATCCATCAGGCCAATGGCAAGATGGATGATGCCATCCTCAAGCGTCTGTATAGCCTGTATGGCATTAAAGAACTGCCCGAACACATTATGCCCATGACGATCTCCTGGCTGGGAAATTCCTCTGTAGCTACCTTGCCAACACTGCTCGACCTGATTTTAAAACATAAAATAGAATCGCAGGAAATTAATCCGGGCGATAAGATTGTTTTTGCATCGGTTGGTGCGGGGATGAATATTAATGCGATGGTGTATTTAGTGACGAGTGACGCGTGACGAGTGACGAGAGAAGTTGATAGTTGATAATTAATAATTAATAGTTGATAGTCAAGTGATTGAGCCTCCCGAACACCGGCCATTTGTCAAGGCGCCAGTACTTAAGCCACTTTCCCTTGACTTTAGCCTGAGTTAAAAATAAACAATCACTTACCCCTGACTTTAGTCTGGGGTTGTGAAAACCCTCGCTAATCCTGGGCTTTAGCCCGAGACAAGGCGTCGAATCCCGCGTCTGGCAAAGGGAAAAGGGAAAAGGAAATAATTTTAAAAATAATCCCATGAAATTCCACTATCTGTTTTTTCTGATTTTTCTTGGATTTTTTGGCTCTTGCAAGAATTCGTCCAATGACCAGCAATCTCTTGCCTTAATGGAAATGAGTTCCATTGAGAGTGCTCCCCCTGCGTCTGAGGAGATAGTTCAGACAGATCAGAGCGTTCAGACTGAACAGAAAATCGAGGACAGAAAACTAATCCGGAATGGTCAAATCAGAATAGAGGTGGAGGATTTCACAAATATAAAATCCAGACTTGACCAATTTGTTAAACAGCATAAAGGATATTATGAAGATGAAAATATCACTGATAATGCTTTAACCAAAAGTTATTTTTACATTATCCGGGTTCCGGATACCAATTTTGAATCCCTGGTAAAGTCAATAGAATCAGGATATTCAGAAGTCAATTACAAAAAAATCAGCACCCAGGATGTTACGGAAGAATACATTGACCTGGATCTCCGGTTGAAGAATAAAAAAGAATACCTCACCCGGTACAATGAATTACTAAAAAAGGCAGGTTCTGTTAAAGAGATATTGGATATCCAGGAACATACCAGTTCTTTGGAGGAAGAAATTGAAACAGTTGAAGGTAAACTGAAGCGATTGAACGACCTGATTTCCTACAGTACCCTGGAACTTACATTTGAACAACGAATAGAATTCCTTGAAAAGCCACTGTTTGAAGGTAACTTTTTCGGAAGAATCGGGAATGCTATTTTGGTTGGGGGAATCGGATTTGTCGAATTCCTGATCATTTTGATTCGTTTGTGGCCTCTTTGGATTATGACGGGCATTGTACTAACCATTGCTTTAAAATTGAGGAAAAAACGGAAACGTAAAAATCTATTGTAAAAGCAAATGCTGAGAAAATTTCTTATAAATGGTTGACATTCTCGAAAATCTCCGGTCGCAACTCCGGCAACACAGCGATGAAACCATCCGCGCCGGAGCTCAACGCTATTTTAAAGAACCTGTGGAGTGTTATGGTATCAAAACCATGACCAACACCCTGATTTCCAAAGAGGTATTCAAGACTATCAAATCGAAACCCAAAAGCGAAATCTTCGGCATCTGTGAAGAATTATGGAAATCCGGACTTTTGGAAGAAACCTATATAGCCGGGCATTGGGCCTATATGATGCGGAAGCAGTATGAACGCCAGGATTTCCTTCTGTTTGAATCCTGGGTTGATCAGTATATTAACAACTGGGCGAGCTGCGACAATTTCTGCAATCATGCCATGGGCGAAATCGTATTGCAGTACCCCGAATTTCTGCAGGATCTAAAACGCTGGGCCAAATCCGAAAACCGCTGGATGCGCCGTGCTTCGGCTGTTTCGCTGATTGTTCCCGGCAGGAAAGGTCTGTTTCTGAAAGAGATCTTTGAAATTGCTGACATCCTGCTCATGGATCCGGATGATATGGTTCAGAAAGGCTATGGCTGGATGCTCAAAGTAGCCAGCAACAAGCATCTCCACGAAGTATATGATTATGTCATTTCCAAAAAAGCAGTCATGCCGCGCACCGCTTATCGCTATGCCATTGAAAAAATGCCGGAGGAAATGAAGAAGAGGGCGATGGGGAAATAATTTGGA
>CAYLTH010000027.1:27670-31380 GCA_964386485.1 uncultured Bacteroidales bacterium
AGGATCAGGCGGCCATCGCTGCTGAAGATCCGGGCGAGTTCAGCCTGTTTGCCGCTATAATCGATATGTAGTATTTCGGAAACCGGATTTGGCCATAGCTGCAGATTATTCTGCTCCTCCATTGTACTGATACCGGTAGCTTCCACCACTTCGATATAACAGGATTTAACAATACTGTCGGACCCGTATATATTGGCCACTTTGAGATAAACCTCATATACTCCCGGCGTATTATAGGCAATAACGGGCGGAACTGCCAGATATGAATAGGCAGGATTCCCGCCCTGGAAAGACCAAAACCAATAGCCCGGATTGTAGGAACTCTGATCCATAAAATGAATGGTATCCCCTGCCTGCACTGTCCGCCGGCTGGCCCGGAAATCGGAAACCGGCGGATGATTCACTGCCTGGGGTTTATATGCAGTGAGGGTCGATCCTGATCCTGCTGTTACGAAAACTCCATTCCGGCAAAGATTGGGTCCGGCATAATAATTATAAGGAAGAGGCAATTCCCACAGCAATGTGGAAAGATCCGATGTGAAGGCAAAATACTTTCCCTGGCCGGCTTCGCAGTTGCTGACATAAATCACATTATCAGCTCCTTTCACAATTCGGGCATTTACCGTTCCGGTTGACACCAGATTAACCACCGAACTCACCATAAGACCACCTGTGTTTTTATTAAGCTTCACAAGAGCCGGTCCATCAGAAGTCAGAATATGTCCATCCTCATCAAACCCAATATTCCCATAGGTTCCGCAGCCTTGTGCCGGGGAATAGGTCCACAATTCTGCAAATCCGGCTCCGGTATCTTCAAAACAATGGAGGAGTCCCCCGTCACGTTGAATATAAATCCTGCCGTCAGGACCCACTGTCAGCGGAATTTCCTGATCACCATCACCCGGAAGCGCATTGCTGTAATATTTGACCAGGCCGGTTTCCACATCAATGGCTATCAGTTTTTTATCGGTAACAATCGATCCTGTATAATGATAATAGGTGTTTCCATGCATGGCATATCCTGCATCCGGCCCGACCGGGATGATGTATGGAACATGCCAGATGGTGCTTCCATCATGTCGGTTCAGTCGCTTGCCAAAAATCACAGGATCCCCGTTACAGGCGAAGAGCACCCTGCCGGTTCCTCCGAACATATCTGCCTGTACCGACCAGAGCACATTCCCGTCGTCCGGGCGCAGGGCAAACAGGAGATTGCTGTTGTAATCATGCACATACACCGCATCTTCATTGAATCCTACGGCGTACATCTTTCCCGGAACCCCGGAGGTCTGGAACGTCCAGAGCAAGGACCCGTCGGTCAGGCTGCGGCATTCGAGTATCCCGATATACACCGGGCTCAGTTGCGTGCGTGCTGTCACGAAGCGATCCCCAAAACTGTACACCGCATTCCCCCATGTACTTGGCAGTGTAGTAGTTACAGACCAATACGGATTGACCACATTTTCAGGCCCATACATCCTGCTTAAGCCGTTTCGTTCGTTATTTCCGCCTGTGGAGGACCAGTTCTGCGTATATCCTGCAGAATAAATCAAACATAAAAACAGAAATAGATAAAGCTGTAATGATCCCTTTGATCTCATGGCGTAATTTTTTTATAAAAATAATAAATTCCGGCTGTAACTTTTTAACTTTATACCCGTCATACTATCGAATAAAACCCAAAACCGCGTGACAGTAAACGAATACAACTCCTGTGTTGACCAGTATTCCGACGGTGTTTACCGCTTTATCCTCAAAAATACGAAGGATAGCGATAAGGCCAAGGATATTGTACAGGAAAGTTTTACGCGGATGTGGGAAAAAGTAAATGATATAACCTATGCCAAGGCCAAATCCTACCTGTTTACGGCTGCCTATCACACGATGATCGACACCTTCCGCAGAGATAAAAGGATGACCACCTTTGACGAAGCACCAACAAATGACATGACCACGGAGCATACATATTCTGACTTGAAAGAGGTTCTGCAGGAAGCTGTTAATCAACTGCCTGCGATCCAGAAGTCGGTTATTCTGCTCCGCGATTATGAAGGATATTCCTACGAAGAAATCGGACGGATTACCAATCTGACTGAATCGCAGGTTAAAGTTTACATTTTCAGGGCACGCGCATTTCTGAAGTCGTATATTGGCAGCCTTGACCGTGTTTTATAAAGTAAGGAGAAGAAAATGAAAATCACGAAAGATAACTACGAAGCCTGGTTCCTGGATTACCACGACCAGTCGTTGAATCCCGGCCAAACCGCCGAGCTGATGCTTTTCCTTGAACAACATCCCGAACTCAAAGCCGAATTTGATGCCTTTGAACAAATCAGCCTTGTACCAGACCTGAATATTACCTTCCCTGAAAAAGAGAACCTTAAAAAAAATGAGATCATTGCTGTTGGAAACCTGAATGAAACCAATTACGAAGAATACCTGATTGCTGCAGTAGAAAAAGTGTTAACTGCAACCGAAAGCACCGAACTGGATGCTTTTCTGGCTCAGAACCCACACCTTTACTCCGAACTGGCCCTGTTCCGTCAAACCGTACTCGAACCCGATCTCAGCCTTGTATTTGAAGATAAGGATAGTCTGAAACGCAAAGCCCTTATTGTAGCCGGCACTTCGGCATCCGCATCCTACCGCAGATGGCTCTATCCGGCTGTTTCCATTGCGGCACTGCTGCTCATCTTCTTTGCTGTTTACATCAACATCAATCCAAAACCGGATCCTTCCGGTCTTGCTGATCATTCCCTTCCTGCAAAATCCGAAATCCCGGCTGCTGTCGGATCACCACAACAATCGCCTGCAGAAACCGGCACTGCTGTAGTGGATCAGCTACCTCAATCTACTGAAGCCGGCTCTGTTGCTGCCACGCAAACCAGAACACACCCGGCTCCCATACAATCAACCGCAGAACGCAGCAGTCTGGCCTCCCTGCCCCTGCAAAAACCAGGTTTATTCCCGGAGAGTCAGGCCAAAGGCAGCGTCAATACCGAGAACCGTTCGTACTTCACCGATGTATATGCGTATATCCGCCTGCGCGAGGAGATGGATTATCAGCAATACCAGTATGAACGCGAAAACAAGCCGGTGTTGGCCCGTGCTTTCAGCAATTTCAAAGAAAAAATCATGGGTGTGGATATGAAAGATGCCCAGCAGAATAAGAATGCAGGACTCTGGGCCCTGGCAGAAGCCGGACTCGATGGCATTAATTTCGTAACGCGCAGCAATCTTCAGCTAAACCGCCGCACCGATGATGAAGGAAATACCCTTTCCTATGCGATCTCTTCAAACAGAATGGAATATTCGAAAGCGGTAAAACCTTACCAGGAAGCGGAGAAATAATGTGCTGATGTGCTAATTTGCTGATGTGCTGATGTGCTGATTGATTTGGAGATTTGATGATTTGATGATTTGATGATTTGATGATTCCACTTTTTCCTTTTTCCTTTTTCCTTTTTCCTTTACCCCCCCTGCCCCCCGAAACGGGGGGAGTGATCGCTGGTCTCCAGATATCCTGAAGGGACTCAATCTCAATAACCGTGGGTGCAGCCCACGGTGGACAAAAAATAAGCCTTCCCGCTTCCGACTTGCACCCTGGAAATCGTATATAAGTTAGCAAGAATAGTTTTTTAAATCAAATTAACTGGGAATTCAATCTTTATAGTATATTTGCATAAACACAATTGTCTTTTAGCATGAAA
>CAYLTH010000028.1:0-5678 GCA_964386485.1 uncultured Bacteroidales bacterium
ATCAGAGCCAGTCCGGCCATGGGCCAGCCTCCATGCTGAAACGCGTATCCCATGCGGAAAGCAGAATCCCATTCCACATGATTGTACACCGAATAAAACATATCCAGATCCCAATCCATAAACACCCCGGCGTAGAGGTTGGTGAGCGGTGTGGTATTGCGGTTGATGATGGTATATTCGAGTATCAGATAATCCTCATCCTGAACATCGCTCCAGGCATAGGTTTTCTGCGCAATGAGGGTATTGAGCTGCAGTATCCCGGCCAGACTGTCGTTAAAGCGGCAATATGTTTCCTGATCGGCGATCTGGGGCGAAAGCAGGTACATGGGCGGCATTTCATTTTTAAAATCCTGATCATAGCCGCTGTTATCGGCATTGTAAAGGGCATCGCTAACTTTGGTATAGCCGGTTCCCAGCATAAAGCCTCCGCTGTAGATCCAGGAAGATGTCGAATTAAACAAGAACCCGACGCCCTGACGGTGCAGCGCATCATTGTACCCAATCCGGCCCTTACCCGTGATGGTGGTGCGGATGGAACCGTTTTCGATTGTCAGATAATCTTTCACCGGATCGGTACTGATCCATTCGAAGACACTGTGCAGATTGTCGGCAGCGGTAAGTTTGAGGTTGAGTGTGGAAGAATGCGGAAAGTCCGGATGCAGGTGCAGTTTAAAGTTTAGCTGCAGCGTATCCCCCGAATTGACTGTTTGCGGGATGCTCTGTCCCTGAACAACCGTTACATCCGGGTTTTCGGTGGTAAGTACAACCTGTAATCCCTGCGCTGTGGCCAGATAATTCACATACTTCACCTGAAGGTTCAGGGTATCGCCGGGCTGCGGACTTCCGCCAAAGGGTGTTGTAAAGGTGTAATCCTGAATCCGCAGTGCCGAAAGATTATTCTCCATTACTGCCCGTTCGAGGTTAATTCTTCCCATACCCAGTAAATCGGCAAAGGCAGAATTGGCGGGTAAGGTATCGATGCGGTCGGCATACACCCGAAGCCGCTCCATGATCTGGAAGGGATTATCATTCGGATATCGGCTCCGGAGCAGGGCTGCAGCACCCGAGGCGATGCCGGCGGCCATGGAGGTACCGGAAAGGCTCTTATAGAAGTAGGGATAATCCCATGTCGACAGGATATTCTGACCCGGCACACAGACATCGATGCGGGTTCCGTAGTTCGAGGCGTAGGTGTTGCTGATGAACATGCGGGCATCATTGGCATCGGTGGCGGCAATACTCAGCACACCCGGATAGGATGCGGGAAAATACAAAACGCTGTTGCCCGCATTCCCGGCTGAAGCCACAACTACGGCATCGCAATTATGGAGGGCATAGTTCACAATATCTTGTCCGAACTGACCGGCGGTATAGGGTGCACCCCAGGAACAGTTGATTACCTTGCAGCCATGATCGGCGGCGTAAACGATGCCCTCGAAGGGGCGGACGAAATTACCGGCAGCATCGGCTACTTTAACCGGAAGAAAGCGGCAACGAAAACCAGTTCCGGCTATTCCGACTCCATTGTTGGCGGAGGCAGCAGCCAGTCCGCAGATATGTGCTCCATGGGAGGAATTACCCCCGCCCGGCGCAACCTGCGGGTTATTGTCATTTTCTCCCAAATCCCATCCCCGGAAATTATCCACCCAGGAATCATTATCATTGTCAATGCCATCAACAGGATCATCATAATTATAGCTGATATTCGCGATCAGGTCTTCGTGATCCCAGTCGGTTCCGGAATCCACAATACCGATGACCACGCTTGTATCGCCCTGACAGCTGTCCCAGGCGCCAAAAGCATGAATAGTATTCAGATAATACTGCTGATTCAGCTTTTCATCATTGGGAATATAGTGTGGCTGCATCCGGTAGCGGGGTTCGGCATATTCAAGCATGCCCGAAGCCAGCAGGATCTGAATGGCTTTGGATTGGGAAAGCGTGGATTCATAGCTGATTTCACAGATCAGACTCAGGTCGGTGAGGCGGGTCGGGGACTTTGAGTCTTTTGAAACCGGAATCCTGTGATTTGGAAAGATTTTGCGGAAGTCCTTCCCTCCTATCCGGCTTAAACACTGCTGAAAATGCGGATCATCGATGGATTTCCCCTGACAAACCGAGCGATACTGTTCCTTAAACTTCAGGATCAGAATGCCGGGTTCTGTGACTGGCTCATCGGGCAGTACATTTTGTGCCGGAGTCAGAAACGGAACCATTATCAGGCAAAGAAGAAGGGTTATTATTTGTTTTTTCAGCATCATCATTCCAAAATTGCAGATCAAAGTTACCGAATAAAGCTGAATCTTACACAAACAGACCCGCAGGTATTTCTTCCAGTACAGAAAATGAATTCTCCGCTATATTGATTTTTGCACAATAATGCTGCAAACCATTGGTAATGAAGAGGTATTCGACCTGCAGCCGGAGATTGTAGACACTGGCTTGTTCAAGTACCTGATATTCAACAGAAACCGAGGGTGCTTTGCATTCAACGAGCATGACCGGCCGGGCATTTTTGTCGTACACAAGCATATCATAGCGGCGTTCAAAGCCGTGCACAACCAGCTTTTTCTCGACACTGATGAGCGAAAGCGGAACATTCAGATTTTGATAAAAATACTGTATACAATGTTGCCGCACCCATTCTTCCGGACTCAGTTTTACCCAGGTTTTACGCACCGGATCAAAGATTTCAGGTTTCTGCCCGTTTTTCCGCAGGCGAAATTCGTATTCCGGAAAATGGAGTTGTGGAAGGTTCATCAGGACAAAGGATAGTTGCCAAAAAGTTTACTGACCCAGCGATGAAACGCATGAAAGGAATCAACAGGCTCTGTATACATCAGGATACATTGACCAAAGATCACATTCATCTTGTTCTGTTCGGCAAATGCCAGGGCTTCGGGTGAGTCGGAGCTTTGCTGAACCCAGATATTCCGGATATTTTTCTGCAGAGCCTGTTCGAGAATCTCTTTTGTCTGAGCTTTTGGAACCATGGATATGACAGCATCCACATTTACCGGGATTTCTGTCAGGGTTTTGTAGCATTTTGTACCATTGACCTCTTCGAGCAGCGGGTTAACCGGAATCAAAGCGGGATTATTTTTTACCAATTTCTCATACGCCTGATAGGAGAATTTCTTTTTATCTCGTGAAACACCTGCGAAAGCAACAGTTTTGGCGGCCATAAATTCCTGAATGGCCTTTTTCTTTTGTTCATTTTTTGTCGTACTCATCGGTTTCAGTATTTGATATGAAATAATTCCAGAGGGTATCATCCGGTGGAGGAGCGATCACCGTAATTTCTTCTTTGCGCACCGGGTGGATAAAGGAAACGGAACGGCTGTGCAGGGAGATGGAGGCATCCGGGTTTGACCGTGGATATCCGTATTTCAGATCGCCGCGGATAGGGCATCCCATGGCCGAGAGCTGAGCCCGGATCTGGTGATGGCGACCGGTAAAAAGGTCTATCTCCAGCAAAAAATACTGATCGCTGCGGGCCAGAATCTTGTAGGCGAGATGAGCCCGTTGAGAGCCGGCTACTTCCTTGTTATAAACGATGGCTTTATTCTGCGCTTCATTCTTTTTGAGGTAATGAATGAGCTCACCTGCATCAGAGGGCGGTGATTCCTTCACAATGGCCCAATAAGTTTTCCGGATCTCGCGTGTTTTCAGCAATTCATTCATGCGGGTCAGCGCTTTGCTGGTCCGGGCAAACAATACAACGCCGCTCACGGGCCGGTCGATGCGATTTACCAGTCCGAGAAAAACCTCGCCGGGTTTATGATATGTGTTTTTGATGTATGCTTTTACCGTATCAATCATGCTGAGATCTCCGGTTTTATCGCCCTGTACGATTTCCGAAGGCAGCTTATTGACGATAATCAGGTGATTATCTTCAAAAAGAATGCGGTGACTGATATCAGTATTGTTCCCTTTCATTCGGAAAGTCGAGGGATTTAATATCACTGATATAGGAAGCAACAGAACTTTTGATTTCAACACTCAGATTATGATAGCGGCGGAGGAAACGCGGATTGAATTTGGAGGTAATTCCCAACATATCATGCAATACCAAAACCTGCCCATCCACATCTTTTCCGGCACCAATTCCAATGATCGGGATTTTTAATTCACCGGCTACTTTTGCAGCAAGGCTTGCCGGAATCTTTTCCAGAACAATTCCGAAACAACCTGAATCCTGCAACAGACGGGCATCTTCAAGTAGTTTTTGTGCTTCATTTTCTTCGGTAGCCCGAACAACATAAGTGCCGAATTTATGGATCGACTGTGGTGTTAGTCCGAGATGACCCATAATGGGGATGCCTGCAGAGAGGATACGATCGATGGATTCGAGGATTTCGCGGCCTCCTTCCATTTTTACGGCATCGGCACCGCTTTCTTTCATGATCCGGATGGCGGAATTGAGGGCTTCTTTCGAATTCCCCTGATAGGTCCCGAACGGAAGATCAACAACAACGAGAGCCCGTGAAACGCCTCTGACAACGGAAGACGCGTGGTAAATCATTTCATTCAGCGTAATCGGCAGGGTGGTACGGTGCCCGGCCATAACATTGGAAGCAGAATCGCCGACCAGGATTACTTCAATACCGGCCTCATCGAGCAAGGTAGCAAAGGAGAAATCATAGGCCGTAAGCATGGCAATTTTTTCTCCCCGGAGTTTCATTTCCTGGAGGACATGGGTTGTGACTTTTTGCGGAACTAGTTTTGCAACCATGGTGTATTTTTTTACAAAACTACAAAAAAGCATCACTTGGGTATGGAAATCAAAAAAGACTTCCGATTTCCATTCCTTTTCAGACCTTTGTTGTTGAAATGAAACAAGGTAATTACTTTCTTATTATTCTCCTTTTTGTGGGTTTCCGTGCCGGGGCACAGTATTTCAGTACCGGGCAGGAACCATTTTCTCAAAAATGGCATGAGGTAAAGAGTCCGCATTTCCGGCTGTTGCTACCGGATTCACTGGCGTTTGCGGCCGGCAGCTATGTCAGTATTCTGGAAGAATCACTGGCCCTGATTAATCAGGATCTGCGCACCCGACACAAGCGTATCCCGGTGGTTTTGCACAATCAGTCGGCAATTTCGAATGCCTTCGTGAGTTGGGCCCCGGCGCGGATGGAGTTTTACCTGCATCCGCCCCGTTCTTCCTACGCAGAGCCCTGGTTCCGGCAGCTTGCCCTGCATGAAGGCCGTCATTTCCTGCAGATGAGTTCGCTCAATCAGGGCATGAGTCGACCCTTGGGCTGGCTATTTGGTGAACAGTATACCGGATTGCTCACCGGATTGTATCTTCCGCGCTGGTTTCTGGAGGGAGATGCCGTGTATGCGGAAACCATATTAGGCAAAGCGGGTCGCGGGAGTCAGCCTGGCTTTGCCATGGAATTGCGGTGTCAGGTCCTGGAACGGGGAATTTATTCCTATGATAAGGCGGTATTCGGCTCTTATCGGGATTTCATCCCAAACAATTATATTCTTGGGTATCATTTGGTTGCAGCCGGTGTCGAACGCCATGGCAGCACCTTCTGGCCTTCGGTTCTGCGAAAAATTGGCCGTAACCCGTATATGGTGATGCCGTTTTCGGCCGGGATCCATACTATCAGTAAACAGGGGAAAGCCCGGTTTTACAGGAGTGTACTGGAAGAACTCAAACAAAAATGGCA
>CAYLTH010000028.1:5778-28053 GCA_964386485.1 uncultured Bacteroidales bacterium
AGGGGAAAGCCCGGTTTTACAGGAGTGTACTGGAAGAACTCAAACAAAAATGGCAATTGGAGCTCATTACCGGAGGCAGCCGGCGTGCACCTTATGTATCGTATCGCTTTCCGATACCGGCGGGTATTGATACCCTTATTGCTGTAAGGAGCAGCATGGATGCACCGGATGCACTCGTACTGATCACGGGCAAAAAGGAAAAACTAATCCGCATCACCGGGACTCTGAATGAGGATGCCATCCGGTATGCCAACGGAACGATCTACTGGTCGGAGCAACGCGATGACCTCCGCTGGCAAAACCGCTCCCGGAGCGAGATTCAGACGTATAACCTAACTACAAGACGATACAGCACTCTGACAAGGGGCACCCGGCATTTCTCCCCGGCTCTGAGTCCGGATGGCACAAAAATGCTCGTTGTGGAGGCCGGCAACCGCGGCTTTCCGGAACTGGCAGTGCTGAATGCAGCGGATGGCAGCCTGAACCAGCGGATCCGCCTCTTCGGAATCAGCAATATCACGTATCCTGTGTTTGAAACCGACGGGAAGCAGATTCTGTGTGTCGTCACCAGTGATGATGGAAATACCATAGCCCGGATTGAACAGGATGGAACGGTTCGCCTTTTGTTCCCTTACACCCGTGCAGATATCAGCGATGTATGTTCAATGAAAGGCAGGATACTGTTTATCAGTAATTTTGAAGGTCATGATCATATCTATGGTTGGGATCCGCTTCAGCCTGAATTATACCGGATCAGCGAGGAACCCTATGGTGTTTCCAACCTTTATGCAGATACCGCTTCCGGGAAGATCCTGTTTTCTTCGTATACAGCCAGCGGATGGAAAATCCGGATGGCCAATATTGACACCATTAAGCAAAAATCTATACATTTCAACAAACTGATTGTCAATGAAATTCCAGTGTTGAATTTCAAGCTGAAACGAGCGGCAAAAACCATGAGTTCTCCCGGAATTCCGCCGTATACCATAAAACCCTACCGGAGTATCGAAAGTTTGTTTCACTTCCATAGCTGGGCTCCGGTTTATATAGATGCAGATAATCAAGAAGCCAATGCCGGCATCTCGGTCATGTCGCAGAATATGCTTAGTTCCTCTTTTTTAACAGCAGGATACATCTACAATGTAGCCGAAGGCAGCGGGAAATACAAGATTTCATACACCTATGAAGGCTTTTATCCGCACATCGGATTTAGCTGGGAACAGGGTAACCGTAAATCGGAAAGGGTTCAGAATGGAAAGAAAATTTCATTCGGCTGGAAGGAGGAGAATATTAAAACCACGGTGGCTCTTCCCCTGAACTTCAGTCGGCATGCGTGGTATAGCGGATTAACTCCATTTATCCGCAACACTTTTTTCAGGGCGGGAGAATTTAGCGACAGCCTTGTTCCTGTTTTCAGGGGATTTTACAGCACCCTGGATTATGGATTGACCTTTTATCGCTACCAGCGTTCTTCCATAAAGCATTTATTCCCGAATGCCGGCTTCTGGCTGGGTGCCCAATACCGGCACACGCCGTTTAACGGGGTTTCGCTGGGAAATATCAGCGGAATTCAGGGATATGTTTATATTCCCGGCATCCTGAAACATCACGGATTGCGCGTGGGGGCAGGTTTTCAGGAGCGGGAAACCGGTCCTGTCTATACCTTTTCGGATGTAATCAGTCTGCCTTCGGGATATGAGGGATTCAGCGGAACAGCATTCCGGTCGGTATCGGCTTTATATCGCTTTCCCTTGCTCTATCCCGATTTCAGCATTCCGGCTGTGCTCTATGTCAAGCGAATAACGGGCGGTTTCTTCTATGATTATGCCATCAGTTCCGCCAAATCAGGGGAATCGGTTTATGAAGCCCGGGGAACCGAAGTCAGGATGCAGTTTCATCTGTTCCGGTTTTATGCTCCGATTGAAGTGGGTGTGCGTACACGCTTTACTCCCGGCTCTGGTACTCCCGACTGGCAAATCACGTATAGTTTTGGTTTAGGACAGGTTTCCGGAAAAAATCCTTACGCCCGTCTGCATCGGGATATGCATAATTTTTAACTAACTTTGAACAAAAATTTGTGATATGAAACGACGGTCGTTACATGATGATGATGAAATTCTCGAAGTAATTGATAAATGTGAAGCCTGCCATATGGCGATGGTGGATGAGAATCAGCACCCTTATCTGGTTCCGATGAATTTTGGGAGGGTTGGAAAAGAAATTTATCTCCATTCATCGGCGCAGGGGAAGAAAATCGGGATTTTGCGCAATAATCCTCAGATTTGTCTGGAATTCAGCACAGATTATTTCCTGCGGTACCAGAGCGATCAGGTTGCCTGCAGCTGGAGCATGAAATACCGGAGTGTACTGATGTTTGGCCGGGTAGAATTCATTGAAGGGAGTGAAGAAAAAATGAAGGCGATGAACCATATAATGCTGAAATACGCAGGGAGGGAATTCCCCTATAACATGCCTTCGATCCATGAAGTCTGCGTTTTTAAACTGGTTCCTGAGGAGATCACAACCCGTGCTTACGGATATTAGTCACTGAGAACATGCTGGAATACCTGAAAGACCTTGACACCCGCCTGCTGTTGATTATTAACGGTGCTCATTCGGCGACGTTTGATTTTATTATGTTCTGGCTCAGCGACAAGCTGATCTGGATTCCGATGTATTTATTCCTGGTCTGGCAGCTTTACAAACTTTACGGAAAAAAGGTGTGGCTGATTCTGATTTTTGCAGGGATGACTGCAGTTTTGAGCGATTGGGGATCGGTGCAATTGTTTAAAAACACCATTCAACGCCTGCGTCCCTGTCATGAACCCGCTCTGGAAGGCCTGTTGCATCTGATCAATGGCAAATGCGGCGGCCAGTATGGCTTTGTTTCCTCACATGCTGCCAATACGTTTGGTGTGGCTTTCTTTTGTTTCGGACTTTTCACAAGCGGGAGAACGCGCTATCTGGCGAAGGCATTGATTGTCTGGGCTGCCCTCGTTTCATTTTCCCGGATTTATCTGGGTGTCCATTATCCGCTGGATGTTCTGGCCGGCGCGGGCTGGGGAGTTTTGTGCGGTACAGCGATGGTTTTATCCGCCAAACGGTTTATTCAGCTCCGTCCAGAGTAAATCTTTCAGCTTCTGCAGACCTTGTGTGGTGTGTGAGGAGATAAAAACAGTTGGGAGATCATCCGGAAGGTCTGCCTCCATTTGTTCCTGCATGATTTCATCGAGCAAATCCGATTTGGTTACAGCCAGAACGCGTTGTTTATCGAGCAATTCCGGGTTATACTGCCTTAATTCATTCAGGAGGATATCATACTGGGCACGGATGCTGTCGGCATCGGCCGGAACCATGAACAGCAGGGCTGAATTGCGTTCGATATGCCGTAAAAACCTCAATCCGAGGCCTTTTCCTTCATGAGCACCTTCGATAATCCCCGGAATATCGGCCATTACAAAAGACCGTCCATCGCGGTAATTAACAATACCAAGGTTGGGGCGCAGTGTTGTAAACGGATAATCAGCAATTTCGGGTCTTGCCGCAGAGATGGTACTCAACAGGGTTGATTTTCCAGCATTGGGAAAGCCCACCAGTCCGACATCTGCCAATAATTTAAGTTCAAATATTTTCCAACCTTCGGTTCCTTCTTCACCGGGTTGGGCAAAGCGGGGAGAGCGATGGGTTGCTGTTTTGAAGTAATCATTTCCCATTCCACCGCGACCACCTTTGGAGATGATCAGGCGTTGACCATGTTCGGTAATTTCGGCCTCCACTTCACCTGTTTCGGCGTCTTTGATGATGGTTCCCAGAGGCACCTCCACAATAATATCCACAGCATCGGCACCGGTTCGCAGGGCTCCGCGGCCATTTTCACCGTCGCGTGCCAGCAAATGTTTGGTATACCGCAGGTGCAGCAAGGTCCATAGCTGGTTGTTACCCACGAGGATAACGTGCCCTCCCCGACCGCCGTTTCCGCCATCAGGTCCGCCCATCGGAGTAAGCCGGGTACGGATAAAGTGCACAGAACCTGCACCACCGTTTCCGGATTTACAGTATACGCGAATATGATCTACAAAATTGGATGAACTCATCAGGATAAATTTATGTAACTCTCTACTTCAAGGCAGGCCAGATTAAAAATATCGTTGACCTGGCCAATTCCATAAAGGGTTGTAAGGATGTCGTGGTCTGTATAATAACTCAGTAATGGCCTTGTTTGTTCGTTATAGGTGTGAATACGTTGCCGGATCACATCAGGTTTGTCGTCGGAACGACCTTCTTCTGTTGCTCTTTTTAGCAAACGAATAACCAGTTCGGGTTCGCTGACTTTCAGGGCAAGTACCAGATTAACAGCGGTATTACGTTCTTCGAGCATGCGGTCGAATGCAATGGCCTGTGGTATTGTCCTCGGAAATCCGTCGAAAATGAATCCATTGACGCCATGATGGGTTTCCAACAGCGATTCGAGCATGGCAATTAAAATATCATCCGGTACCAGGTGTCCTTTTGCAATGTGAATATTTGCTTCAATTCCGATTTCTGTTTTCCGTGTAATTTCATCACGAAGTAATTCTCCTGTTGAAATATGGAGCAGGTTGTATTTTTCGGCCAGCATTTTCGACTGTGTTCCTTTTCCAGCCCCGGGAGGTCCAAGCATTAAGAGTGTAAACATTGTGTATTTCTGGTAATTGAATTAGTCGACAATTTTATAGATATCCGGATAATTGCGACCAAATCCATTGTAATCAAGACCATATCCGACGATAAAATCATTGGGTATTTCAAACCCCACATAATCAATCGGATAGCTGGCTTTAAAAGCATTTGGTTTGTATAGGAGCGCTGCAATTTTCAGGGAAGCCGGTTCTTTTTCAAGGAGATCTTTCCGGAGTTTCTCGAGGGTTAATCCGGTATCTACAATATCTTCGAGCAGGATAACATCCCGGTTTTTGATATCATCTGTAAGCCCGATCAGATTGCTGACCTGTCCGGTGGAAGTAGTTCCGCTGTAAGAGGAAATCTTGACAAAAGAAATCTCACAGGGAATAGTCATGAGTTGAAAAAGCTCAGCGGCAAAGATGAAAGAACCATTTAAAACGCCAATAAAAAACGGGCTTTTTCCGGCATAATCCCGGTTAATGGTATCGGCCATGGTGGCAATCTCCACTCGAATCCGGGCGTTCTGGAGGTAAGGAGCAAAATGTTTGTCGAGAATCTGTACAGTCTTCATAATCAAATACAAACTGCAAAAATACGAATTTCAAACGAGAATAATTTTTAAAAATGGAGAATCTTCCTTTACGGATTGTAAATTTGCAGAAAAAAAACCAGAACATGGATCCAAAAGTAAGTATTATCATGGGTAGCACTTCCGATTTGAAGATTATGGAAGAAGCAGCCAAAGTACTGAATGAGTTTAAAATTCCTTTTGAAATCAATGCTTTATCGGCTCATCGCACTCCCGATATTGTGGCTGATTTTGCCAAAGGAGCCTATGAAAAGGGAATCCGGGTTATCATTGCCGGTGCCGGCGGAGCAGCGCATCTGCCAGGCGTGATTGCGTCGATGACCCCCGTTCCAGTGATTGGCGTTCCGATTAAATCATCCAATTCTATTGACGGTTGGGATTCGATTTTATCGATTTTGCAGATGCCGGCAGGAATTCCGGTGGCTACAGTGGCACTGGATGGTGCCCGGAATGCAGGTATTCTGGCCATTCAGATACTGGCAGCAGGCGACCCGAACCTGATGATTAAAATGATGGATTTCAAGGAGGACCTGAAGAAGAAAATCATCAAAGCCAATGAAGAGTTATCTTCTGTAAGTTACGAGTTCCGCGTCTGATCAGCGTTTCCGGATCATCATCAGGCCATCGCGAAACGGGAGAAGCAGGTTTTCTACCCGCTCATCATGCATTACCATGTGGTTGAACTGCTTAATGCCATTGGTTTCCATATCAGAATCCGGAGCATCTGAAAGCACTTTTCCACTCCATAACACATTATCAGCCAATATTATACCACCCGGATTAAGGCGATCAATGATCATATTGTAATACTGCGGATAGTTTTCTTTATCTGCATCCAGAAAAACAAGATCAAATGATCCGGGTATTTCCGGTATTACTTCGAGCGCATTTCCGATCAGCAATTTAATCCTGTCGTTCAGCCCTGCTTCTGCGAACAGATTAATGAGCTGTTCTTCGAGTTCCTCATTTATTTCGATGGAATAGAGCAAGCCGTCATCCGCCAGTCCTTCGGCCAGACAAATGGCGGAATACCCGGTGAAAGTCCCGATTTCGAGGATGGTTTTTGGTTTAGCTGCCTGGCTTATAAAGGACAGTAGTCGCCCCTGAAGATGGCCGGAAAGCATCCTTGGGAAAGGCATTCTGACATATGTTTCCCGGTGAATCCTGTATAACAGATCTGTTTCAGCAGAAGTGTGCAATTCGGCATATTTTGTAATTTCCTGATCCGGCATAATGGGTAATTTCAGCTTATTTATTCATTAAGAATCTGCTTACATAAATCAATGAGAGTCGACTGATCAAAAGGTTTTGGAATATAATGAGTACAACCTCCTTCCAGTAAGCGGTCGCGTTCGCCCAGAAGTGTAAAACCGGTCACAGCAACGATCGGAGTTTTTTCATAGCCCGGAATTTTGCGGATTTCGCGGGCAGTTTCAAGACCATCAATTCCCGGACCCAGATTAATATCCATTAAAATGAGGCGGTAGGTTTTCAATTTGGCCATTTGAATTGCCTTGAGTCCGTACATGGCAAAATCGGTTTTGCAAATTCCGCGCAAATAGGCAACAACAAGCTGTACATTAACATCATTGTCCTCAACAAGCAGGACATCCGGCAGGCTGTTATTCCTTTGAGTTAACAAATCTGAGTAAGCCTGAGATGAAGCTGTCCGCTGCATCTGCCCGGGATTTTCAGAAGGTGACCATGGTTCATAGGGAAGACATATCCGAAAGGTACTACCTTTCCCTGTTTGACTGTCTATTTCGATATGACCGCCAAGTAAGGTAGTTATTTTATTTGCGATTGTCAAACCAAGGCCGCTTCCTTCATGATGTCTGCCAATACCCTCACTAACCTGTCTGAATTCAGTAAAAATGGTATGGTGATATTCTGGTGGAATTCCCATTCCGGTATCGCTTACTTCGACTACAAGCCAATCACCTTCAACCCCTTGCCGGATAAGAAGTTGCAGACTTATCATCCCTTCGTGTGTAAACTTGATTGCGTTATCCAGCAGATGGTTAATAATTTGCTTTGTATAACTCTGATCAACAACTGCGTAGACAGGATCTGTTTTTTTGAATTCGATGGGCAGATTTTTCCGCTTTGCTTTTTGTATCGAATCCGAAACACAGGAAAGGATCATCGCATTCACCTCGATTTTTTCTCTGCTCATATCAGATTTCGACAATCCGGATTCAATCTCTGAAAGTTTGATCATGGCATCCAGGGTGTTCATCAGGCGTTTGGCCGATGTCAGAATATGAGAACCCATTTGTTTTAAATCATCGGATTCACTTTCATGGCAAATCATTTCTGCAAATCCAAGGATTCCGGTCATCGGTGTACGGAATTCATGACTCATATTGGCAAGCAGGGAGGATTTCAACCGATCAGATTCTTCTGCTTTTAAATATGCGACTTCCAGTTCCCTGTGCGTATTCTCTCTGTGAATTGCCCCGCCAATACCTGCGGCTGCAGCCCTCAGTACTGAAATATCACCTTCAGACCAGACCCGCTCCTGATGGCAATCATCGAATCCTACAAATCCCCAGAAATCATCATGAACCATCACCGGGACAATCAGCAGGGACAATACACTCTGAGATATCAGGATTTGCTGCAATACCCCGGTCATTTCATTCACACAACCTTTAACGATATGATCCCCACTTAAAGCTTCGTAAAAGTCAGGAGGAAACAGGTTGTATCTGACATTTTGAAGATCCGGGTTATTCAGTTCAACTGTCACCAAACCGCTTGTCCACTCATAAGCCTGACTAAAAAGGAGATTCCCATCGAATACGTCAGTATGGTTTCTGAAAATATAAACTCTGTCGGCTTTTGTACATTCACCCAGAATGGACAGCGTTTTGTTCATCGATTTATCAAAGCTCCTTTCAATCAGCAGCGTATTAACAGCATCGCTTACACCTTTCAACAAAGCAGAATTCCTTTTTATCTCTCCTGCATCAAATTTCCGTTGCCGGATATCCCGGCAAACATACACTAAACCAGTTGGCAGACTGTTTTCATCATAGAGTGTATTCCGAAGGATTTCGAAGGGAATAGGATCCATTTCAGGAGATGATTGCAAATAAAATTCGATGGGAATATTTGTAAATGCCGTAGGTTGCTGCAATCGTTCGATTACGACAGCCCTTTGGGATTCTATCACAAACTCCATGATATTATGTCCAATAATTTCTTCCGAATTAGCAAATCCACTCAATCTTACTCCGGCATCATTGACATACTGAACAACTCCATTCAGATCTGTTATGACAATGAGATCCGGAATCGTCGAAAGCAGTGTGTGGTATAATTCCTCCTGCTTACGGAGATCTTCAAGTTGTTTAATCAAATCCGGTGATTCATTCATTATAAGAAGAAATTTATCTCTTTAAAAAAACAGCATCATTTTGTAGAATTCAAAAATAACATAATGCTAATGCATTTCCAAGAGAAATATAATATTTTTCCAATAATGGGAAGTTATTATCTCCTTTTCGGCCTGTATTCCAAAACAGAGAGCTGATCCACAGCCAGAATTTCATTTGCAGCCTCTAAAAGTGAAGTCCCTGAAATTGAATCTATTTGTTTAACTATTTCCTCAATTCCTTCCACGACCTGATAGGTCATGAGTGATTTCCCGGCATTGAGAATATTCTGCAAATTGGAATCCTGCATCAGAAAAACCTGTCCGGCAAACTGTTTCTTTGCCCGGCTGAGCTGAAGGGATCCCAATTGCCTGTCGCACAGCGATTTCAGTGTTTTAAACACCTGGTCTTTGGCCTTATCCAATGATTCGGGATCGGTAGCAAAATACAATAACCACTGTCCGGTATCTTCAAAAGCACTGAAATTTCCTTCCACATGATAAGCCAGACCCAGTTTCTCACGCAATTGATAACTAATCAAAGAGCTCATGGCAGGACCGGCCAGCAGGTTATTGAGCAAACTCAGCGCAAATCTTCCGGGATGGTGGAGCGACCAGGCCCTGTTCCCGATTACACAATGTGCCTGCTCAAATGCCATGGATTTTTCTTTTGAAAAGATCGCATTGTCAGGTATTTTGCCATACTGCTGTGGATTTCTTATACCCGAAGAAATGGCAGAAAACCCGGATGCCGTTGAAATTTTCTCAATACTTTTAATCATCTGTTTCAGCGAACGGGTGTTGCTCGAACAAATAATTAGATTTTCGGGGATATAATTTTGCCTGTAGAACGACAGGAGCTCCTCCCTTTTTATGGCTTTAACGGATTTAATTGTCCCTAAAATCGGGTTACCAAGTGCATGGTTTGAAAATAAGAGGGATTCGAAATCTTCGTGAATGGTATCAAAAGCCTGTTCCCGGCCCGATCTGATTTCATCCATAATAACCTGTCGTTCCCGTTCAACCTCTTCGATCG
Organism: uncultured Bacteroidales bacterium; assembly: GCA_964386485.1. Lineage (GTDB taxonomy): Bacteria > Bacteroidota > Bacteroidia > Bacteroidales > CAIXZF01 > CAIXZF01. The sequence goes on from CAYLTH010000028.1 coordinate 15,445, forward strand.
GAAAAATCGACTGAAAGCTTATATCAAAAAGCAAATCAAGGGTTCGTTCGGTATAGGGAGCAAGATATGAAACATGAATTACGGTTTCTTCCCGGGAAGTATAGGCATTGATATCAGCCCCCACATTTTCCATCCGTGCGATGACATGATACGCTTTCCTGCGTTTTGTTCCTTTGAAGATACAATGTTCCACGAAATGACTGACTCCAGGGTGAAGCATACCTTCACTGCGTGAACCGGCATTGATTACAAACCCTATATGCGACAGGGGTAAGTCGGTTTGCTGATGTACGAGCTGGATTCCGTTCGGGAAGTCATGTATCTGATATTTCATCCTTGCGTAGTTTTCGGGCTCAAAGAAAATACAATTCCATGAAAAACATTACTTTCGTGCCCTCAATAAGCATAAAATGTCAATTAAGGTTCAAAACATAACCAAACTATACGGTTCACAAAAGGCACTTGACGATGTGAGTTTCGAAATTGAACCCGGTGTAATCTGCGGATTTTTAGGTCCGAACGGTGCCGGGAAATCAACCATGATGAAGATTCTCAGTTGTTTTATTCCGGCTTCCTCGGGTGAAGCTCTTGTATGCGGCTTTGATGTTAACCTGCAGAGCCTTGATGTTAAAAAACGCACAGGATATCTGCCTGAAAACAACCCCCTGTACACCGACATGTATATCTGGGAATATCTTGAATTCATTGGCGGAATCCACCATATCCGGGAAAATCTGAAAGAACGGATCAGTCAGGTGATCGAAATGACAGGACTTGGCCATGAACAAAAGAAGAAAATCGGGGATCTGTCGAAAGGATATCGTCAGCGCGTCGGATTAGCCCAGGTTTTGCTACATGATCCGGAGGTATTGATTCTGGATGAACCTACATCCGGACTTGATCCAAACCAATTGATCGAAATCCGTGAACTGATCCGCGAAATCGGAAAGAAAAAAACGGTCATGCTCTCTACACATATTATGCAGGAAGTAGAAGCTATTTGCGACCATACCATCATTATTGATAAGGGAAAGGTTGTGGCAAACGATAAAACAGCGAACCTTACAGCCAACCATCAACACCTTGAAGATGTGTTTCAACGGCTCACACTTCCGAACACGGTTACTCCCCGATAATTCAGAAAACCAAAATAATCCGTTTACAGGATTAAGAAATCCATTACTTTTGCCGATATTTTTAAAAACAATCTATAATGGCTTATAAATTCACATCTGAATCCGTATCAGAAGGACATCCGGATAAAGTAGCCGATCAGATTTCCGACGCATTACTCGACGAATTTCTGCGGTTTGACCCCAATTCAAAAGTTGCATGCGAAACACTGGTTACAACCGGTTTGGTGGTATGCGCCGGAGAAGTCCGTACATCAGGATACGTTGATTTACAAAATGTTGTCAGAACAACCTTAACCCAAATCGGATATACCAAATCTGAATATCAGTTTGAAGCCAACTCCTGCGGTGTAATCAGCACCTTGCATGAACAAAGTGGCGATATTTATCAGGGAGTCGACCGTGAAAGTCCTGAAAGTCAAGGTGCCGGCGATCAGGGAATGATGTTTGGGTATGCCTGTCGCGAACAGGATAACTTCATGCCGCTTCCCATCGAACTGGCCCATGACCTGCTTCATGAACTGGCCCGGATCCGGAAAGAGGAATCCCACCTGATGCCTTATCTCAGACCGGATGCTAAATCACAGGTTACCATGGAGTATGATGACAACGGGAAACCCATTCGCATCGAAACCATTGTTATTTCTACTCAGCACGATGAGTTTATTACCGGACCCGATTCCAGACTGGCCGAACAGCAGATGCAGGCGAGAATCAAAGAGGATATCCGGACCATTCTGATTCCGAAAGTGTTGAATAACTACGAAAACAACGGAAACACGGGCATTCGCCCTCTTTTCGATGGCAACTATATCCTGCATGTCAATCCAACCGGCAAATTTGTCATTGGTGGCCCGCATGGCGACAGTGGTTTGACTGGTCGTAAAATTATTGTAGATACCTATGGTGGTCGTGGAGCCCACGGTGGTGGTGCCTTTTCAGGTAAAGACTCCTCCAAAGTCGACCGTTCGGCAGCCTATGCAACACGTCATATTGCCAAAAACCTTGTTGCCGCAGGTGTTGCCGATGAAGTTCTGGTTCAGGTGGCTTATGCCATTGGCGTTGCAGAACCTGTTGGCCTGTATGTCAATACAAATGGCACTGCCAAACTTATGGACAGTGCCGGGAATAAACTCAGCGACGGACAAATTGCCGAGCGGATTAAAGATCTGATCGATCTGAGACCGTACGCGATTGTTCAGCGTTTAGGTTTGAAAAACCCGATCTTCATTGAAACAGCCAAATACGGCCATTTCGGAAGAGATTATTTTGAAAAAGAAGTTGAAGTGTATTTTTCAAAAGATGTTGATCCGACAGTAAATGAACGGATTGAAAATGGCAAAACCCGTTATTTCAAAACGGTTACTTTCTTTGCATGGGAGAAATTAGATCTTGTTGATACCTTTAAAACAGCATTCGGATTGTAATCTGAATTGAAAAAAAAAGTAGAGACAACGTATGCGTTGTCTCTACTTTTTTTTGTAATTTTTAAAAGGATGACCACTAATTACTGAACAATCAGCTTCGAGGTTTTAACTTCCATTCCGTTGATCTGCAGACTGCAGAAATAAACACCCGGATTGAAGGATGAAACATCCATTTTAATGTTTCCCTGATTTCCATTCAAATCGTAAGAACTTACAACCTGTCCTGTAAGTGTACGAACAACCAGTGAAGCATCTGTGGCCGATACCGGGAAATTATAGTCGATGTTTGCTGATCCATAAGCCGGATTAGGATAAACATCTGAAATCATATCTACTGCTGCAAGATCGCCAATACCCGTATAACCGGCATTGAAATAAACTGTAACAGCAGCTGAATCGTTTGGGTTATTCCCGTCAAAAAACGTATACATAATGGTTGTTACGCCAACGTGGCCCATTGGATCATAATCGCCGGAAAAGTTCACATCATTGGTTTCTCCTGCATTGATTGTAAGAGCCTCAGGTGAAATGTAGGTATTCGGACCATAACATTGTGCCCAGCAGAAATAATTTGATGTTCCCTGAATCAGGAAGATTTCAGTCTTCTTTACCATAACATCTTTGGCGTTGTTACTGTTATTGGTAACAAAAACATAGGCTGCCATGAAAAAATTCTGATCACCATTTACCATAAATGAACTCCCGTTCGGAAGCGGGCCACCAGCATTGCTTAGGGTCAGGTTCTGATTAAATGCCTGAAATCCAAAAGCTACAAATAATAATACGAGTAAGTTTTTCTTCATTTTTTATGTGTTGTTAAGTTGGTTCTTATATAGAAATAACGATACAAAGATACAATCCGAAAAAGATATAAACAGGCATCTTTTGAAAAAAAATATTCTTTGCCGGATAAAAAGAAAGTTTTATCTTATTTTTGCCCTGTACATCATACTGAAAAAAGATGAGAAAATTCAGCCTGCTTGTTCTGATGGTTATATGCCTGTTCCGGCTTTCGGGACAAGTTCCGCGTACTATACTGGTTGAATCTTTTTCAAATCCCTGTTGTACGCCCTGTATGGATCAGCATCCTTATCTTGATTCATTGATGCTGACCATGGGATCCAAACTTGTATATATTCAATATCAGACAGACTGGCCCTGTAGTTCTCTCAACAGCAACGAGCTCATTAAATCCCGAGCAAAAACCTATGGACTTACCTCTCTGCCATGGCTGGCACTGAATGGAAAAGCAGTTGAAGGCAAACATTACAAAGGAGCTCCGATGAATCTGACAAAGGAAATCCTGAATCAGGAATCAAAAAGCAGTTCACCTGTTCAAATGACCTTGTCGCATTTTCTCAGCAATAACGGGAATACACTCACTACCACATTGACTGTCAAGGTGATTGAAACGTTCAAAGGAGATTATCAGGCATTTATTGCTATACAGGAAAAGGAAGTTGCGCTGATTTCACCGGATGCCCCCGGTGGTGAAAGCCGGACCCATCATCTCTGCCTTGCCCTGATCCCGGGGGAACAGGGAATCGTGTTGCCAGCTGAAATGAAAGCAGGAGAGATTCTGATTTTTACCAATACCTGGGACCTGAAAGGTGTTCACGATCCACTGCAATTGTGTGCCAGTGCCTGGATACAGAACAAACAATCGAAACTGCCGGTGCAAGCTGCATTCAGCGAACCTGTAGGCCCTGATTACAAGGATGTTGCTTTGAATGCAATTTCCAAACCGGATAAAATGATTTGTGGATCCGATCTTGAACCCGTTGTTTCGATACAAAATCTGGGAGGCAAAAATTTAAAAACTGTTGAAATCGCATACAGTGTTAACAATGGCCCGGTTCAACGTTATACCTGGACAGGCGATCTCCCCTTTCTTGGAAAGCAGGAAGTGCGCTTACCCGCGATTTCTTTCACTGTGCTGCCAACCCGGAATGAATTAAAAGTTCAGTTAACGGATCCCAATCAAACAACCGATTTTATCCCGGAAAACAATGAATTATCATCAGTTTTTAAAGCTGCTCCAAAATCCGGAATTCCCATGCAAATCGAGATTCTGACGGATCAGTATCCCGGCGAAACAAGCTGGAAAATCCGCAATGCTTCAGGTCAGATTGTATTTCAGGGAGGTAATTATACAAACCAGAATACAGTGTATCAGGAAAACCTTAGCTTTTCATCAAGTGATTGTTACACTTTTGTGATACAGGATGCCGGGAAAGACGGGATTTCGGGTAAGTACGGTAAAGGACATTTCACACTGCGTAATCAGAACGGACAAATCATGACCACCGGAGGAAACTTTCTCGCAGAAGAAATTGTTCCGTTTGAAATCGATACAAAACTGGAAGTACCTGATATTGAAATTTCCAGTGATTTTACTGTATTCCCAAATCCATTCGACAATACAGCCACCATTTCCATTCACATTTCAAAAACAATGAGTGTGAAGGTAAGGGTATCAAATGAGATGGGTCAGGTTCTTTTTAGTCAGGATAATGATGATCTTCCAGCCGGAAATCACATTTATGAACTAAACGGAGACAACTGGGCACCCGGAATTTATGTCATTAAAGTATTGACAGGTGATAAACTCATCACTAAAAAACTAACCTTAAGCAAATAAAACATGATGAAAAAATACATTTTAATTCCGCTTTTACTGATCGGAACGAGTCTTCTTGTATCTGCTCAGACCCAACGCCTGGTCCTGGCAGAAGAATTTACGAATGCTTCGTGCGGTCCCTGTGCATCCCAAAACCCGGCTTTTGATGCCCTTCTGGCTGCAAATCCCACAAAAATCACCGCTGTGAAGTACCATACCAACTGGCCTGGTACAGACCCGATGAATGCACATAATCCACAGGATATTGCTGCCCGTGTCACCTATTATAGTGTAACCGGAGTTCCATATTGCCGTCTGGATGGTGTTGCCACAACGGGATCCTCCTATGTTGGAGCCCCTTCAAACCTTTCTCAGGCCAAAATTGATGCTGAATATGCCGTTCCAAGCCCCTTCAGCCTGCAATTGCAAAGCAACCTGAATGCCGCTCAGGATTCCATTTTTGTGACCCTGCTCATCCATGCCACACAGGCTGTGACGGGTACTCTGGTTGCCCATATCGCCATCATTGAAAAACATATTGTTTTTGCAAATGCACCCGGTTCCAACGGAGAAAAGAACTTCAGCCATGTGGTTGTCAAACTATTACCCGGCAAAAACGGAACTTCCATAGGTTCTTCCATGAATGTGGGTGATTACAAACTATTGAAATATGCCTGGGCATTGCCCACCTGGATTTACAATAAAAATGAACTGGCTGCCGTAGCCTTCGTACAAAACAATGCCAACAAGTCTGTATTACAGGCCGTTAACAGCTCTGTAAATCCGGTTACTCCCGTTTATCAGACCGATGCTACCGTAACTGCAATTACGAACATCCCGAAAACCATGTGTACCAACAGTCTATCTCCTGTTGTGACTATACAAAACAATGGTGTTCAGCCACTTACAAGCCTTCAGATTTCATATCAGGTGAATGGCGGAACAGCTTCTGTTTATCAGTGGACAGGCAATCTTTCGAGTCTGCAAAGTGCTCCGGTGGCTTTGCCGGCTATTAGTTTTGGTTTGACAGCCAACAATACGGTAACAGTTCAACTTAGCAATCCAAACGGACAAACCGATAATTATACAGCCAATGATGCCGGTTCGGCCAGCTTCCTCCGTGCCCCGATGGCTGCTAAACCGCTGAGTCTGAGGTTGAAAACCGATAACAATCCCGGACAGATTACCTGGACCGTGAAAACAGCCGCTGGAACAATGATTGCACAGGGTGGACCGTATACTCAGTCACTTACCGAGACCATTATCCCTATCGCTGTACCGGGCGAAGATTGCTATATTTTTGAATTACTAGATGCCGGCGGCAATGGAATCTGCTGCACCAGCGGTTATGGATATTATCAATTGAGTGATTCAACCGGTAACATACTGGCAGAAGGCGATGAATTCGGATCAGCCGTTGTTCATGCTTTTGAAGTAGGCGTTAGTGGCATCGAAGAACTGAGTCCGGTGAGCAGCCTGGAAGTATTCCCCAATCCGATTACAGATGTCGTGAAAGTTAACTTTACACTCCTCACACCGGAACTTTGTCAACTGGTTATTTACGACGGAACAGGTTCGATGGTTTATCAGTCTGAAAAGATCACTGCTTCAGCAGGAACCAATCAAATGACATTCGACGGAAGTACTTTATCCTCCGGACTTTACATGCTCAAACTCGTGGCAGGAAGCCAGGAAATCAGCACAAAAATTACGAAATAAGGGATTTGTCGATCAAATCCTGATCAGCAATATTTGGAAGAGTAACCCTCAGCAAGGGTTGCTTTTCCATTGCCTTTTTTATCGCAAAAACAGCCTCCGGATTGCGTGCCCAGCTGCGGCGGGAAATGCCGTTGTTTACATCCCAGAAGAGCATATTACGCAAGCGGCGTTCCGCATCATCCGATCCGTCGAGTAACATACCGAATCCGCCATTGATCACCTCACCCCAGCCAACACCTCCGCCGTTGTGGAGCGATACCCATGTGGCACCCCGGAATGAGTCACCAATAACGTTTTGCACGGCCATATCGGCTGTAAAGCTTGATCCGTCGTAGATATTGGAGGTTTCCCTGAACGGAGAGTCCGTCCCGCTTACATCATGATGATCGCGGCCCAGTACAACCGGTGCACTGATCAGGCCTTCACGGATCGCTGTATTGAAAGCAGCAGCAATCTCGATTCTGCCATCGCTGTCGGCATATAAAATGCGGGCCTGGGAGCCAACTACCAGCTTATTGCTTTCAGCAGCCTTAATCCAGGTCAGATTGTCCTGCATTTGTTGTTTTATTTCATCCGGCGATGTTTTCGAAAGGTTTTCAAGTACCTGCGCCGCAATGGCATCGGTCTTCTTCAAATCTGCCGGATCACCAGAGGTACAAACCCAGCGGAAAGGACCAAATCCATAATCAAAACACATCGGCCCCATGATGTCTTCCACATAACTCGGATAGCGAAACCGGCCGTTTGGCAACATGACATCGGCACCGGCACGACCGGCTTCCAGCAGAAACGCATTGCCATAATCCCAGAAATACATTCCTCTTGAGGTCATTGTATTCACCGCTGCCACATGACGAACCAGACTTTTCTGAACGGCAATTTTAAAAGCTTCCGGTTCTTCAGCCATCATCCTGTTGGCCTCTTCATAGCTCATCCCGGCAGGATAATAGCCGCCTGACCATGGATTGTGCAGAGAAGTCTGATCAGAACCCAGCTCAACCGGCACACTCAGCTCCGCAAACTTTTCCCATAAATCAATAATATTGCCCTGATAAGCCAGCGATACAGCCTCTTTCTTCTGCCGGGCGGTATTTATCCGGTTAATGAGCGAATCCAGGTCATAAAAAACTTCATCCACCCAGCCTTGTTCGTGGCGGATTTTAACTGCCCGGGGGTTGATTTCGGCCACAACACCAATAGCACCGGCTATCACAGCCGCTTTTGGCTGTGCACCCGACATTCCGCCAAGTCCGGATGTAACAAAAACTTTCCCTCCCAAACCGTCGTTTCCGATTTTGCGACCGGCATTCAAAACGGTAATGGTTGTTCCGTGTACGATGCCCTGTGGTCCGATATACATATAGGAGCCGGCGGTCATTTGTCCATACTGACTGACACCCAATGCATTAAATCGTTCCCAATCATCCGGTTTTGAATAATTCGGGATCACCATTCCGTTTGTAACCACAACACGCGGAGCCTCTTTATGTGATGGAAACAACCCCATGGGATGACCCGAATACATGACCAGGGTCTGTTCTTCGGTCATTTCGGCCAGATACTGCATGCTTAGCCGGTACTGAGCCCAGTTCTGGAAAACGGCCCCGTTGCCGCCATAGGTGATCAGCTCATGCGGATGCTGAGCCACGGCCGGATCCAGGTTATTCATGATCATCAGCATAATGGCAGCCGCCTGTTGTGATTTGCAGGGATATTCGGAAATTGGCCGGGCATACATGGCGTAATCCGGGCGAAACCGGTACATATAAATGCGGCCATACGCTTCCAGTTCCTTTGCAAATTCAGGAGCCAGAACAGCATGGTGTTCCGGGCTGAAATAGCGCAGGGCATTGGCTAAGGCCAGTTTTTTTCCTTCCCGGTCGAGGATGGCTTTGCGCTTCGGGGCATGATTCACATTGGCCTCATACGCCTTTGGTTCGGGCAGTGTTCCGTTTATACCACTGAGGATTTCCTGTTGAAATTCGTTCATTTTAAAAAAATAAAAAGACGGCAGGGAGTCCTGCCGTCTTTGATATTAAAATTGGGTTTAGTCGACGATAATGACAAGCAATTTTGATGATTCCCAGAACTTTGCGTTATCAGTAATGATAAGTTTTGTGAATACTTTACCTTCTTTTTGCAGGGTATAGGAATTGGAAGGATGGGTTGTTTTAACAACAGCACCTTTCACATTCAGCGGGATCTCAGAAAGTTTGGTAATATCAACCTTTGTCAGGTAAGATTTATCAATATCACTCGAGACCTTCTTGTTGGCGCCAATTCCCAGAACTCCGCCTGTTTTGGCAATAATCCCTTTCTCGATTAATTCCTTTTTGGTTCCATATACATACCAGGCGGTATTGAGTTCAGCGGTCTTACTTTCAATAACCTCTGATTTTTTACGGCTTTCAGTAGCAATGGTATCGATGCGGGCATTCAGCTCTTCTACTCTGAAGTTCATTTTCACAAGTTGATCTTTTAAACCGGTGATTTCCAGTTCTTTTTCTTCAACTTTTTTGTTCAAACGCTCTACAACCCGTTCAAATTCATCCAGCTTCAGATTGGCATCTTTGAGTTTCTTGCGCATATTGGCGATGGTACGCTTGTTTTTATCCATTAAGTCGTTGATTGACTGGATATCATCATTGATCCGATCGCGGATATCGGTATTGAGTTCAGGATTTCCTTTGGTCTGACCGGAAATCACTGATTCTTTAGCTTTGATGAGCTCGAGACTTTCTTCGATTTCGTTAAATGCCTGAAATAGAAGAGTTATCGTCGAATCCTTTTGCATGGTTTCTGCAACCAGCTTGGAATTTTCTCCCTTTAATGAATCGAGTTCCTTTTGCTTACATCCCCATGCAAAAACGATGAGAAGGCTTAAAATAAACAACCAGGCTTTTGTTTTCATGTGTTATGATTTAAGGTGAATAGTATTAAAATCTTTAATTATCAATTGATTAGATACTTCCCTGCGAATTTTTCAGGATCTGATACAGAAATTCCCTGGCCCGAAAAAGCTGAGCTTTAACTGTACCCAGTGGCAATTGAAGTTCAACTGCAATTTCTTCATACGACAGTTCCTGAAAATAGCGCAGTTCGACCAGGTGCCTGTAATGTGGTTTGAGCTTTTCTACGACCTGCCGCATCAGCTTGATCTTCTGTTTGCGGATATAATGTTCTTCAGGGTCGGGCAACTCAGAAGGCAGGCGGTTACTCAGATCTTCATGCTCATCATCCAGCGAACCTTTATCAATGGAAAAGGTATATTTCTTCTTTTTCCGGATAAAATCGATGCAGTTATTGGTGGCTATTTTAAATAACCAGGTACTGAATGCATAGTCGGGCGTATACTGATGGAGGTTTTTAAAGGCTTTCCCAAATGCTTCAATCGTTAAATCATCGGCATCTGTAGGATCATTTGTCATTTTCAACAACATGAAATACAATGAATCACGGTAATGATGCATTAATTCGGCATAAGCCGACTGATCGCCCTTTTGAATGGCCGACTCAACCAACCTGAAATCCCTGATGGCCTTTTCGGTCAGGTTTGAATTTATCTCCATCTGTATTGTTTCGTGATCGCAGCCGAGAGTGCAAATATTGGATTAAGGACAATAAATACCACCTCGAACATGAGCAAATATAGCAACAAATTCTTTTCGGATAATTTATTCAGTACTTTTTTAAAAATAAGTAAGGCACTGATCATCCGCAAACTGTACAACGCCAAGGCTGCATAGATATTTTGGAAATACAGCAGCGAGAGGATGAAAAACACAAAAAACAGGATCTGGCTTGTAATAAAGCCTCCCAGCATGAGCTTATGCTTCATTTTATAATGCCGGCCCGTTGATAAATGCCTGCGTTTCTGGCGGAACCAGGATCCGAAATCTGTTTTCGGCTCACTAATCGTATGCGCTTCCATACTGATTTCGATCCGTGTATTTTCGGGAGTTGCAACCTTATTGATGAAAAGATCATCATCGCCCGACTTAATTTTATAATGGTATATAAAACCGTTGGCCTGATAAAACAGCGATTTCCGGTAGGAAAGATTGCGCCCCACCCCCATATAGGCTGAACGTGCCAGCGCATAGCTGAGGTATTGCATGGCAACCCAAACCGTATCAAAACGAATCAGTTTATTCAGAAATCCGGGTTTGGAATCATACCGGCCATAGCCCAGAACAATATCTGTTTTATTCACAAAGCCCGACTGCATCAACCTGAGCCAGAGCGGACTGGCTGGCCGGCAATCGGCATCGGTGAGCAGCACCAGGTCGTATTTGGCCGATTTGATCCCGATCGACAAGGGGAATTTCTTTCCGGAGAAAAAATTCAGGTTCTGATGGATATGAACGATGCTGAGGTGTTTGTAAGTAGCCGAAAGATTTTTCAGGTAATAGGCAGTGTCGTCGTCGGAGGAATCATTCACTACCACAACCTCAAATTCGGGATAATCCTGCTCCAGTATCATGGGCAGATTTCGTCGCAGATTATGGTATTCGTTGCGTGCACAGATTACAACCGACACCGGCTGGCGTTCACTTCCCTTTTCCTGTTTCCGGTAAAATGCAAGCCGGCTGAATATGGCCCAGAAATAGAAAAGCTGCACCAGTGTAAAGCAGGCAAGGGCAATAAGCAGGGAAAAAGCTATGGAATCTACCGCCGGAAGGAATTGGTTCATATCATGAATTGAGGGCGCACAAAAATAGATAATCTCCAACAATATGGCTTATCTTTGCCAGTTTTTTAAGAACACTATAATTAACAAATCGTAAATCATTGAATTTCAAACTAATAGCCCAGGATAAAGAAACCCGCGCCCGCCGGGCAGAGATCAAAACGGATCACGGAACCATTCAGACACCGGTTTTTATGCCTGTCGGAACGGCCGGAGCGGTGAAAGCCATCCATCATCACGACTTATATTCCGAAACTTCGGCTCAGATTATATTGGGCAATACCTATCACCTCTACCTGCGCCCCGGACTGGAAGTTATGGCTGCAGCCGGCGGATTGCATAAATTCAACGGATGGGAACGACCGATTTTAACAGATAGTGGCGGGTATCAGGTTTTTAGCCTGAGTGCCAACCGGAAAATCAAAGAGGAAGGTGTAATTTTTCAGTCGCATATCGACGGATCAAAACATACCTTTACCCCCGAAAAGGTGATGGAAATCGAACGGGTCATCGGGGCCGATATCATGATGGCACTCGATGAATGTACACCCTATCCCTGCGATCATACCTATGCTAAAAAGTCGATGGAACTCACGCACCGCTGGCTCGACCGCTGTATTACGGCTTTTCATGCAGGGGAAGGTCATTATGGATATTCCCAGGCCCTTTTCCCGATTGTTCAGGGCAGTGTTTTCCCGGATCTCCGCACACAATCAGCTGAATACATCGCTTCGAAAGGAGCCGAAGGAAATGCCATCGGTGGATTATCGGTGGGCGAACCGGCCGAAATGATGTACGAAATGACCGAACGCGTGTGTGCCATCTTACCGGAAGACAAACCCCGCTATCTCATGGGAGTCGGGACGCCGGTCAATATTCTGGAGTCCATTGCTTTGGGAATCGACATGTTCGATTGTGTAATGCCCACCCGCAATGCCCGGAATGGCATGCTGTTTACCCGGCACGGAATCATCAATATTAAAAACGAAAAGTGGAAATTCGACTTCTCTCCCGTTGATC
>CAYLTH010000028.1:28153-31150 GCA_964386485.1 uncultured Bacteroidales bacterium
GGAATCATCAATATTAAAAACGAAAAGTGGAAATTCGACTTCTCTCCCGTTGATCCCGATGGAACAACCCGTGCCGATCTGCACTATAGCCGGGCCTTTCTGCGTCATCTTTTTGTGTCGGGCGAGATGCTTGGCCCGATGATTGCAACGATTCACAATCTGGGATTTTATATGTGGCTGGTGGCAGAAGCCCGCCGGAAAATCGAAGACGGAGAATTTGCTAACTGGAAAAAATACATGCTTACTCAACTGGATAACAGGCTTTAATGAAGAAAACGGACTCCATATTCCGACTGAGTATCATTGATCGGTACATTATCCGGAAATTCCTCGGAACTTTCTTCTATGCAATCGCTCTGATCATTGTGATCGTGATCATTTTTGATATTTCGGAAAAAGTGGATGATTTTCTGGAAAAAGATGCCCCGCTGCGTGCCATTATTCTGGAATACTACGCCAATTTCATTCCCTATTTTGTGAACCTCTTTTCCCCGTTGTTCACCTTTATTGCCGTTATCTTTTTCACCTCCAAATTAGCCGGCAGAACCGAAATTATTGCCATCCTCGGCAGTGGAATCAGCTTCAAAAGGCTGTTGCGTCCCTATCTGGTTTCGGCTACAATTCTGGCTTTGATGTCGTTTGCTCTTGCCAATTTCGTGATCCCTTATACCAATGTAAACCTCATGAACTTTGAGTACCGGTATATCAAACAACCCAAGAAAAGTGCCGGTATTGATATTCACATGCAGGTAAGTGCCGGCACATTTATTTATCTCGAAAACTACAACAATGCCGAAGACATCGGATATAAATTTTCACTGGAGAAATTCGAAAAGGAAACCCTGGTTTTTAAGCTTCAGTCGGAATTTATGCAATGGGATAGCGTAAAAAACAACTGGAAATTAAAACATTACGTAATCCGTCGGATCAATGGAATGAATGAGAGTATCCGCTCCGGACCCGAAATGGATACCGTATTGGAATTCATCCCGAACGATTTCAAAGTGAATATTGATGATGCCAAAACCATGAAATTTTTCGAACTCCGCCATTTCATTGAAAAGGAAAAACTAAAAGGCAATGAACGGGTTACCGAGTTTGAAGTTGAAAAACATCAGCGCATTGCATTTCCGTTTGCAACCATCGTTCTTACACTGATCGCCGTTTCCCTCTCGAGCCGGAAAGTACGTGGCGGAATCGGGGTTCACCTGGGTGCCGGGATCGCGATCGCCTTCTCCTTCATACTTTTTATGCAGATTTCAACAACTTTTTCGATTTATGGCAATCTTCCACCCATAATTGCCGTTTGGATACCCAATATTATTTTCACTTTATTAGGGATTTACCTCCTTCGGATTGCACCGAAATAATTTATACTTTTGTTGTATGAAGAAACACTTACTCCCCATCCTCTTTCTGCTCATTACTGCCTCCTGTACCACCGATTTCGATATCACGGGAGAATGGCAGGAAATTACAGTCGTTTATGGCCTTCTGAATCAAAACGAAGACACCACTTTTCTCAAAATCAACAAAGCCTTCCTTGGAGAAGACAATGCACTGTATATGGCCACAATTGCCGATTCGAGCAGCTATTTCAATGATCTGGAGGTTAGTATCGAAGAATGGACTGTCAGCCCTCCCGGCGATATCAATGGAACTCCGCAGAATTATCTGAATACAATCGCCTTTGATACCACCACGCTTTATCCGAAAGAAGCCGGACAGTTTTATTATCCGAAACAAATCCTGTACAAAGCCTTCACCGGAGGAAAACTCAACACCAACAACATCTACCTGCTGAAAATCAAAAACAAAAAATCAGGCAAGGAAATTTCAGGCCGGACCATACTGGTGAATAACTACAGCATTACCCAACCCAGCAACAGCATTGATTTCACCAATATGAACCCCAGCAGTCCTGCCAGAGCCAAGTTTAAAACCGGCAAAAACGGCAGACTCTACGAAGCCCGGATCCGGTTTAATTACAAAGAACTGACTGCAGGTAATCCTGATACAGCCTTCAAATCATTCGACTGGGTACTGACAACCATTAAAAGTACGGAGTTAACCGGCGGAGAACTGCTCGAAATTACCTACAGCAACAAATACTTTTTCACGCTGCTCGAAAAGAATCTGGAAAAAAATCCTCAGATTACCCGTTTTGCCGGAAAAACTGATTTTATTGTTTCATCCGCTGCCGATGAATTTTCGACCTATATGGATGTGGCCAGTCCTTCCAATTCACTGATACAGGAAAAGCCTGATTACACGAACATTACAAATGGGATCGGACTGTTCTCAAGTCGGTATGAAGTGAAACGCAGCCTGAAAGTACTTTCTACGACCATTGATACGCTAAAGTATCTTGGCTATGGCTTCTGACGTTTTGTCATAGTTCACTCCGGCATTTCTGCCTTTCCTTTTTTTTCGTCTGACATTATTTCGCCGATTGGCGCCTTTTCCGGCTTTGGCATAATGCTTGAAACGAGGTTTCGACCTATACGAATTATCATTTTAAATATTATACAATGGGAAAAATAATCGGAATCGATTTAGGAACGACCAACTCCTGTGTGGCCGTTATTGAAGGGAGTGAACCAGTTGTCATTCCTAACAGCGAAGGCAGAAGAACAACGCCGTCGATCGTGGCATTCACAGAGTCGGGCGAACGTAAAGTCGGTGATCCTGCCAAACGTCAGGCGATCACCAATCCGGTAAAAACGGTATCCTCCATCAAACGATTGATGGGCGAAACCTATGACCGCATTACCCGCGAAATCAACAGAGTACCTTATAAAATTGTGAAAGGCGATAACAACACCCCGCGTGTTCAGATCGACGACCGCATGTTCTCTCCTCAGGAAATTTCTGCCATGGTACTGCAGAAAATGAAAAAAACTGCAGAAGACTATCTGGGTCAGGAAGTTACGGAAGCCGTTATTACGGTTCCGGCTTACTTCAGCGATTCACAGCGTCAGGCTACCAAAGAAGCCG
>CAYLTH010000029.1:0-5789 GCA_964386485.1 uncultured Bacteroidales bacterium
TTACCAGTTACCAATTACCAATTACCAATTACCAGTTACCAATTACCAGTTACTAGTTACCAGTTACCACCTTCGTCACCTGAACATCCTTCCCATTTGATACTTTAACAAACAACACCGATTCTGCACGCCGGGGCAGACTGATAAAATGACTGAGCGTACCGGCTGCAACTTGATACATATAAAGCTCCTGCCCAAGCAGATTGATTACGCGAATATTCAGGTTTTGATTGAGATTATCCGGAATGATTACGTTAATTCCTCCGCTTTGCTTAACAAGCTGTATTTCCTCAAGTCCAGGATTGTTGATCCCGATACACAGATCCACAAAGTACACCCGGTTGGCCAGAGCCGAACAATTGCTGCTCGGATCGGTGAAGGTGTAAGCCAGATTGTGGTATCCCGGTCCTGCAACAGACGGATCAAAGGTATTAAAAACAACACCCGGCCCGGAAAATAAGCCACCTGCCGGAGATGCTCCACTCAGACTCACGGGTGGGTCATCCATGCAGAGACTGACCTGACCGCCCGGCCAGCTGACTGTTGGTTCTGCTACAACCGTATAGGTGCGTGTTGCCACCCCGTTGCATCCAAGTGTGGCATCAAACCAGGTATAAGTGAGTACGAATGTTCCTGTACCGGAGATACCTGGATTGAAGAATCCTCCGCTGACCCCTGTTCCGGAATAGGTCCCACCAAATGGTGTTCCGCCTGTAAGTGCCACTGAACCAACATTCTGACACAAAGTTACCGGATTTCCAGGCCATGAAACTGCTGCTGAAGTCACCGTAAACTGACGGGTAAAGGTATTGCTGCATCCGGTGGACGGGTTAAGGTAGGTGTAGGCAATGGTATGCACACCGGGACCCGCAACAGTAGGATAAAACCAGGCTCCGGTGACGCCCGGTCCGGAATAGGTTCCGAATACAGGTGTTCCTCCTGTAAGTTGATATTGTATGGAATTGATACAAAACGTCATATTTCCACCCCCCCAGTTGACAACGGGAGGATCCTGAACCCAGGCAGATCGCAGGGCGGAAGCATTGCATCCCGGGGAAGAACCCGCAACCGTATACGACAAAATTTGTGCGCCCGTTCCTGCCACGACCGGATTAAAGGATGTACCGCTGACCCCCGGACCGCCATAGGTCCCTCCTGCCGGTAATCCACCACTCAGAGTGATGGGGGCTCCATTGGAGCAGGCCATAATCATACCACCCGTCCAGGTAACCGTTGGTGTGGGTTTCACCAGAAAACCGGTCGTATCACTCCAGCCTGTGAACGCGCATTGTTGATTGGTCATTTTAAGCTTGTAATCCACGCCGGCCTGATTCGCCATCACGGGTGTAAAGCGGAGCTTATTGGTATTGTAGCCCTGCATTTGTCCGTTATTGGCGGTTATGGCCACATTATCCTTGTACCAGTTAAGCGTAAACAGGCTGCTGTTGGCCTTTACAATCAGACTATCCGCCGTGCCCGGACAAATGCTGTCGTATCCAGTTTGCCAGACAACAGCAGGATGAGGAACCACCCGAAGCAGGGATGGATTGGAATATACTGGTGCCAGAGAGCTACACCCGGTTAAGGCACAGCGTACAAATACACTGTCGAAACTCGCCTGAGCATTGTATAGTGCCAGATAACGTCCATTGGATCCGATCATTCCCGGTTGATTTACAATCGGAATATAGCTCCCGTTTTGCAGCATTTCCCACTGGTAATTCACGCCGGCTGAGGTACTGTTCACACTAATGGAATCGGAAACCCCTTCACAGAAGGTTTTGGAGGCAACAGGCTGGGTGGTAAGCTTTGGCCCGATATGCAGCGTCCAGGGATTGCTGTACTGACGGGGAGAGCAGTAATCATTCACATACGCACGAAAACGAAATCCGTCCATGCCCGAATCCACCGTCCGGATATCCAGGCGATTATAATAGGTTGAAGTTGGATTCCCTACACTGTAAAGGGTTCCCTCGTATAATTTATCGTAATAGGAAATATCTTTCCAGCCCTGTCCATTCAGCGAATCGATCTGCCATCCGCCATACCAGCTGAACTGGAAATTATACTGAATACTGTTGGTTAGCCAGAGTATTGTCCGGATGCTGTCGCCGGGACAAGCCGTGCGATCCGGGCTGGTACCCAGGATGGTTGGGGCCGGCTGATTGTAATGCACCACAACATTTACGCTGTCGGAGGCGGTACATCCTGCGCTGTTAACCGCATTCACATAAAGCGGACCGCCCGGCATGATGGCATTCAGCGTAATCAGGTTGTTGTTTGAATTGCTCAACAGCATCTGCGACTGTGGCAAAACGGTGTAGGTATTGGCAGGATCTCCCATATCCACTTCCAGTTCATGTCCTTCACACAAATGATAGCGGTACCAACTGTAATACTGATCCTGTTTGGGCAGATAGATATACGGTTTGTTCCGCAGGTCAACATACACCGTATCCATGGCTTTGCAGTTCCCCAGCGAAGCCGTAACCACATAATTCAGCGGGAATTTGGGCTTTACCCATGGATTCTGGGAAGTGGCGGTATTAATGTTGGAGGTGGGCAACCATGTATAGGTTAGTCCGCTCTGGTTGCTGGTCACATTCAATTGAACACTGTCGCCACGGCACAATACCGGATCCAGACCGGCATCAATGGTGAAATTATTGTAGTTGGTTACATCCACATGAACCGTATCCGAGCTCACACAGCCCTGATGGGTTGCATAAAAGATATAATCGCCGGGCATACCGGGTTGTATATTTGGGGTTTTGCTGCCGTTTCCCGAGAATCCGAGGTTGGGATACCAGCCATAGGGCAGGTTTGAAGGAGTTGTTGAAGCCGAAAGTTGTACATTAACGCCGCAGGTAGTGGATTTATCCGGACCTGCACTGACTGTGAAGACAGGTGCAGGGCTGAAATTTTCGAATTTAACAAGTACATTTTTATGGTAGGAGTTGCTGTTAATTTTGGTAATGGGATACCAGGTCTGGGTTGCTTTATAGGTGGCCCAGTACAATTGATTCCCGGCATCATCAATCAAAGCTTTGGCCGGATAATAATCCGAGAAACTGCCGCCATCGTTGCCGCGGGCAAAAACGAGGGAACCATCGGTATTAAAAAGGGCATTGTAAGCATCAAAACCACCGCCGGACATCGTGCTGTATAGCGGGAAGTTACCACAATATGGCTGATTGCTGAACAGACGACCGGAAGCAGACACCCTTCCCTTATTGGTGCAAAACCGTTTTATGTAACCAGACTTAATCCAGATGGAGCAATTGACAGCACATTCCATTATGAAAATCCGAATTCTCAAGTATCAACAAGTAAGGGGTCAATTTCAAGAATGTCAAAATTTAATAACAAATATTACTTCTGCCACTATAACACTCTTGGAATTACCAGGTTTTTTCAAGATGGGAAACGTGATACATCTTTCAATTTTGACTATCAACCTTATCACGCTGGATTCGGTAATCAAACATCTGCTATTAACATTGATTCACTAGGTCGGGTAACACTCTGTGGGCAATTTATGAAAAATATAAATACTGTTGATAGGATTATAAGATTAAACCCTGATGGAAGCATTGATAGTACATTTCATAAAACTACGGTTTATTATTATATTTACCAAATGAAACGTCTTTCTGATGGTGAGTTTCTTGTTGGTGGCTGGGTCAGTGATCCACAATTTACCAGACACGGATTGTGGAAATTGAAACCAAACGGCGAAATGGATTCATCGTTTAATACTGGTTGTGTTTGGGGCTATGGTTACGATTTTATAGAATTACCTGACCATAATCTTCTGATTTCTGGGCAATTAAAATTCCCGAATATTCAAGATACCATAGGTTTTTGTCGTCTGAAGCCTAATGGTGAGCTCGATACATCATTTAAGTATCTAGATAAATATGCAGGCATTGGTACATTCAATAGAAATTATGACAAATTGCTTATAGGGGGGTCATTTAATAGCTGGAATCCGTATTATATGTTCAATTATAACCATTTTACAATTATGAATCTGGTCGGATCAATAGATACAAGCCTGATATCCAATACGTTTGGTCCCGATTCAGCTCAATATTTTACACCCCCTGGAATAAACTTTTTTAAACAAACTTCAGATGGTCACGTATTCGTAGGTGGTTTTTTTAAAAGTTTTGCAGGATTTACCTCTTATGGGATAGTCAAGCTTCATGATATTACTACCGGGATCCCTTTTCAAGAAAAAAAGGAAGAAATATTGAGTTTATACCCCAATCCCGCTGTAGATAAAATTGAGTTAAAGTTTAAAACTTTAAGACTTGGAAACATCCAGATTCACGATTTATATGGCAACACGATTTTAACAAAAAGAATAACAGGCTACCTTGACCATATAACTATTAATACATCGTCGTTTTCGAATGGTATGTACTTATTAACCTTCACTGATTTGAACAAACAATTAATTGCATCAAAAAAGTTTATTATAATAGATAAATAGTCAATGTGCAATACTAAGAACAATATTAACAACCTGCACGGATTGGAAACAAGATTATTTCTATGAAAATTATTCGGTTATCATCGGTTCGGTTTTTAGGTGTTTTTTCAATACTCATATTTATGACTTCATCCTGTGTTCAAAGCCAGCCGCTTGAAACGGTTCCGAATGTGGATCTTGCCCGGTATATGGGTAAATGGTATGAAATTGCTTCGTTTCCGCAGCGATTTCAGAAGGGATGTACCTGTACGACAGCGGAATACACCATGACCGATAAAAATTATGTGGTTGTTGTCAACCGTTGCCGGAAAGACAGTGTGAACGGCAAAGAGGTCTCGATTAGCGGAAAAGCGTTTATTGATAAGGGCTTCGGAAATGCACGGCTGAAAGTGCAGTTTTTCTGGCCTTTCAAAGGGAAATACTGGATTATTGATCTGGCGGATGACTACAGCTATGCCGTTGTGAGCCACCCTAACCGCAAGTATTTGTGGATTTTATCCCGCACTCCGGTAATGGATCCTGTTGTATATGCCGGAATCATTGAGCGTCTGAAAGCGAAAGGACTGGATACCGAAAAACTGGTCATAACCCGGCATCCGGAATAAATTTTTACGTTTTTTTTCTTCTGCACCCAACCCTGATGAAAATTCTGCGTCATTAGATCAGAAAACAATCGCGATTTAATGAAACAGAACCTTAAACCCTTACCCTTATGAAACGACTTTTAATGATGAGTTATCTTTTCCTCTTCCTGGGCATTGCTGCCTGGTCGCAGGTTCAGACCGTGGTTATCAGTGGTACTGTTACCGAACAAGGTACAGGATTGCCGCTTGTGAACCATGAAGTAATGATCTTTTCCGATTCGATGAACGGAATTTCCTTTTTTACCATTGAATACACCGATAACAATGGTTATTACGATGAATCCGTTACCTATCTGAATCCCAATCCCGCAAGTCCGGTAATGTTTACCATAGGAACCATTGATTGCAACGGGGCGTTTTTAAGTCAGACCGCTGCACCCGTAAATGGCTCCATTGTTGCGGATTTTACCCTTTGCGGATGGAATCCTCCTGCCTGCCAGGCTGTATTTTCTTCCATTCCGGATCCTGTGGACCCCTTTACCTATCAGTTTAACGATAATTCGTTCGGAAATGTGGTGAGCTGGAACTGGGATTTAGGAGATGGTACGTATGCCTCTGTTCAAAACCCTGTTCACACCTACACGGCCCCTGGTTTTTACAATGTAAATCTTACCATTTACACCAGCGACAGTTGTTCTTCAAGCTAT
>CAYLTH010000029.1:5889-27172 GCA_964386485.1 uncultured Bacteroidales bacterium
GATGGAGGTGTTGCCACTATCCAAAATCCTACACATACCTATGCCAACCCCGGATTGTACCTGGTCAGCCTCTATATCGAAACGGCCGACAGTTGCTTTACCAACTATTTTGAATATGTATTCCCGGGCGATACCTTCTTCAACCAATGCTATGCTTCATACAGCTATATGCCCGACATGAGTGCGCTCAACGGCTTCTTCTTCCAGGATCTCTCCAGTCCGAATGCCATCAGCTGGTTCTGGGACTTCGGGGATGGCTCCTTTTCTTCCCAACAGAACCCGCATCATATTTTCCAGAACACCGGCATGTATGTTGTAACGCTGAGTATTACAACAGCCGACAGTTGCTTCAATTCCTTCTCTTCGGTATTGATGGTGGGCAATCCATGGGGCTGTCAGGCTGCATTCCAGTCGACACCGACTCCATCTAACCCATTCACCTATATGTTCACCGATTTCTCCACCGGCAATGTTATTGACTGGGCCTGGGATTTTGGCGATGGTGGAATTTCGAACATTCAGAACCCTGTTCATACCTATGGTGCTCCGGGAATGTATCTCGTAACCTTGTCCATTTCAACCTCGGATAGTTGCTGGTCGAGTTTTGTCGATTTCGTTTACCCGGGTGATACCAATACCTTTAATTGCTTTGCGGACTTCAATTATTTCCCCGACAGTTCCGGATTTGGATTCACCTTTGTTGATTTTTCGACCGGAAATCCGATTGACTGGACATGGGACTTCGGCGATGGATCCTTTGCAACCGGACCTGTTGTGAATCATATTTATACACAGGCAGGCTCCTATATGGCATGTCTGACCATTACAACAGCCAGTGGATGTGTAAATACCCATTGCTATATGGTAACAGTAAGTGGTGGTGGTATGTTTGGCAACATCACAGGCTGGGTTACAGCAAACAACAGCTTCCTGGATGAAGGAACTGTCATTTTATACGTACGTGATCCATTCACAGGAACTGCTTTTCCAATGGATACTGCTACTATTGATACTGCAGGATATTACGGGTTCTGCTGCCTTCCGATTGGTTTAGGCGACTTTTATTTAAAAGCTGTACCGGCACCCAATTCAGTCTTTTTCAATACACACCTTCCAACGTATTATGAAAGTGCCGCCTTCTGGGCTGACGCCGACCCCGTTAACCCCGATCCGACAGCAGGCCCGTATTTAATTGAACTTCAACCTGTTATTACACCTGCTCCCGGCAATGGCGGTATCGGTGGAATCATTACCCAGGGGAATAAGTTATATGCTTCCGGCACACCGCTCGCCAATGTGGAAATCATGATCCTTGATATGAACAATACCCCGCTGATGATGGATTACTCCGATGTAGCCGGTCAGTTCTATTTCGCCAACATTCCGATGGGCACCTACAAAGTGTATGCAGAAGTAGCTTTTGTACCGACAAGTCCGGCGATTGTAACCCTGAATACTGGAAATCCAATCAATACCGGTGTCAGCATCGTGTATACTCCGGGCGGAATTTCCACCGGTATCGATAATCCGGTTGGCGGAAGTGCTGTAACAGAGCTTGTTTCTGTTTATCCGAATCCGGCTACCGATAAGGTTAATGTGATTCTAAACGCTGCAAAAGCAGAGAACATGCAATTAACGCTGACTGATATTCATGGAAGAATCCTTTTCACAAAAGAAATCTCCCTTTCAACCGGCGAACAGATGATTAGTCTTCCTGTTGATGAATATACAACCGGATTGTATCTGCTGAATATCTCCAATGGGGGAGCTTTCTCGCAGAATCTGAAGATACAGGTTTTAAAATAGTGTTGCAGGAAATCAAAGTATAATATCCTGCGAAGACGGACGGCAATTGAATAGCCGTCCGTCTTTGTTATTAAACTTGCATTTCAATTTGCACCTGAGCAGGATAATATATGCAGGCTATAATTCCTAATCCACTCCTGATTCCTATCTTTGAACATTAAACAAACTCTATGAAAACATTAAAATTACACGGGTTAATCATATTCTGTATGCTGGCATCCGGACTGCAGGCACAGGATCGGATTAACACCTTTTTATCGCTGGAAGGCGGGATGAATACCCTTTCGGCAAAAATGAACAATACGGACTATATCCGGGCCGATATTCCCAACTACTATTCCTATGATGGATCGGGAACAACTACCAGTCTCATGACAGAAAGCTATGCCGGAATTAAAGGTGTCCGGTATTTCTGGAATGATGACATTGGGTTTACAGCCGGTATCCGCTACACAAAAAGCATGAGTACTGCCGGGAAAAACAGCTATTGGGGAAGCAATTCCGAGTATTTCTATTTCCTCTTTCAGGAAAACGGACTTCAGACAGCGTATCTGAAAGTCAGCGAAATACGGCAGCAATCTGATTATATCGGTATCCCGCTTGAATTCCGCTATCTTCCCCGCCATTCGGAACGGGTACGTTTTTATATGGTATATGGAATGCTTGCCAATTTCAGACTGAGCAGCAAAACCAATATCGTTTTTGTAAACGAAGCCATGGAAAAATATGAAAATCAGGCTGTTAAGCTTATTGATGAACCAGCTTCCTTTCAGGCCTGGTGTTTTGCCGGGTTCGGTATAAATTTCCATAATGAGCACAAACTGGTCTGGGGACTGGAAGCGAACTTGCCGGTTTTAGCCCTGACCCGTTCGACAACCGGCCTGAACAAACCCACTGCCGGAACCGGTTTCCAGATAAATTTTCAATTACCTCTTCAATTCTTCAATCATGAAAACTAAAATCTTGTTTTTTGCCCTGATTATAATTCTGGCTTCCTGCGCCAAAGAAAATGATCTGAAAAAATCTGTCATGATTTATGATGATGAACTGACAGATCTTCCTGCTTATACCGAATGGGGATACAATACGTTCGGGGCCTATTACGACCGGGAAATCTTCATTTCAAACGATACTGATATCCCGCTCAAGGTGATTTGCCAGAACGGAGAAACTGTGTTTAATTTCAACGGACAAAACAACGCAAATTCCTGGGAAGCCTCTGATATGAAAATGAATATCCGGATGTTGAATTATTCTCCGGAAATTTTCACCGACCTGCTGATTTTTAACGACAGCATCATCAATTTTAAGGACAGCACCATCCAGGTAGAAATTTTCCGGAATAACCAGACCTACACATGCCCTGTCATCAGCGGAGGCATGCACATTAAACGGGCTCAGAAACTCTATGTTGATGATGAATTAATCGAGGTTATCCTATCGGGATATTTTGATTTTCAAATACTTATCAATGGAGAACCCATTTCAATCTCGGAAGGTCGCTTTGATTTCGGCATCAATAATTCGAATTTCTTTAAACTGTAATTTTTATCCGCATTCATTCCAATGGAAAGGCAATCAAAGCTTTTCCATTGGTTAGCGAAATGGGTGAAACCATTGTATCTGGCAACTGGATATTGAAATTCATACTCAGATAAATGAGTTTATAGAATTTTTCATCGAACCATTGAATATCACGTGTACTGTCGACTGAAATGTTGCCGGTTGGAATTGCATTTAAACTGAGTGAGGTATAAGCTGTTCCATCATTTTTCACCATTTCACATGTGAATGTATTGAGCTGAAAAGGATTGGCGGGAGAACCCCAGATAGTCGCAAGTTCCTTGGGTCCGGACTGGAAGGTTTCGTCAAGGTCAGCATTCAAACTAAAGAGTGAGTCATAAACACGTGATGATTTAAACTGAAGACTGGCTACATTGAACAAGCCGGCATTGGTTGTATCATAAAAATTGAACATAAAAACCCTCACAATTCCGGTATCGGCAGGCAAAATCAAAGGCTCCGCAACATCGCTGTGTCCAGTACTGAATGAAAACGGAACAGCATCCACTTCCCCTGAAAAATAGAGAATTATGGAATGATCGGCAGAGACAGGAAGTTCATTCTTTGCACATGACAACAACATCAGACCAGCTATTGCCATGAAAATGAAAGGGGTCTTATAAATATGGTGAAGTTTCATTTTAGAAAGCATTAATTCTAAATCCGACATAAAAGATCTTCAACTTAGCATCCGGGTAGCCGGAAAATTCAGGAGCGGTTTTACTTACACCGGTTAAATACTGTGTATATCGGATGAATGCGGCATGTTGCTGAAATACATTCAGACTGTATTCGAGACTGATTCCCAACTGTGTACGGTTAAATCCGGAAATATAATTATCCGCCTTTTCATGGTTCATACTTACACCTTCAGGAGAAATATCTGTTTTTTCAAGTTCTCCACTGGTCGAAATCAGATATAAAAGAGAAGGCCCGGCAGACAGGGTATGAATTCCCTGCTTATACCTTAAAAACAATGGCAGGGTTATTACTTCCATCTCCCGGTTCTGAATAGTGGTGATAAATTGTTGTTTGGTAAAGAATGTGTAAGAAACTTCAGAAGTCTGGTTTATTTCGAGTCCGCTGAGTCTGTGCACGCCCGGTTCAAGATAAATTGCGAGCTTTTTTGATAAACGAAATTCAAAACCAGCACCGATATATAAGGATGAATTGGTTTTAGATTTAAAATTACCCGTATTACCAAAAGTATTGGCAAAGGCGGCTCCCGGAAGAAGGTATATCCCAAAGCGCTTCGGGTTCACCACCTTTGGAACAGATCCTTTATTCCGGGCATTATCATGAGGAGCAATAGCTACAGAATCTACTGCAGGAGATTTAGTGTTCGAATCTGATAGGATGTCAGTGGGAATCTGTTCTGACAGCAATTCCTGCTGAATACTTTGGGCGGATAGATTCAGACTGTCTTTTCCCTTATTATCTCCGAACATCAGGAAAGCATTTGAATCGATTTCTGCCAGGATATCATTGACTTCCTCTGAATAAACGAATAAACGGTCTTCGGGAATGAACCCGGAACTATTATCCGGTTGATCCTGCTCACTCATTCCGGATATTTTCTTTGGCAAATCCAACTCCTGATTTGTTCCAGATAAAACCGGATTAGTTGTCGTCTTTTTGCCGGCCCCGGGTATTTGTCTGGATACATTTTCTATAGTCGGATTGATTCTATTTTCCTGAACCTTAGCCGGTTGCGATTTTGCAACTTTAGTTGTATTTTCACCAGAGACTGCTGTTCCGGCCTCAGAATGGATTTCCTCTGAAGATGTGAGTGCATTCGGATTTTCGTCTGCAATAAAACCGGCAGTATTCGCAAAACCAAACACACTATCAGTCTTCTTTTCAGGCGATTCTTCCTTAACTATTGGTGTTGAGGGATACATTAAAGGGCTTGAAACGCTTTCTTTTTGGGATTCTGTGACTCCCAGCCATGTTGCTGTTGAGAGCATGATCACAGTACCGATTGCGAGTATCCCTTTGACGACCAGACCTGAGGCGAGCATTCCACTCACAGTGCCGGAGGAGGTGGCAACTCCGGCTGTGGCACCAGCATTAACGCCTGTAGTCATAGAACCACTGCCATTCACAATTGACCCGCTGCCACCATCTGTGGGAGCACTCATTTGATCAGGCTGAACAGGAGGAACATTATTCAGAGCCTGCTCAAAGCCATGCCAGTATTCATCCCGGAAGACCGGCATGTCGCTGTTCAGTTTTTCTCTGAATAATTCATCAATATTTTTAATGCCTTTGCTCATTTTATGCTTTTTGCAATACTGCAAGAATCTTTTCTCTTAATACTTTCCGTGCATTCGAAAGATGCCATTTGGAGGTGCCTGCAGAAATCCCCAGTTTATAGGCAATCTCTGAATGTGTAAATTCTTCAAAAACATATAAGTTAAACACAGTGCGGCTTACCGGTGGCAAATTTCGTATCATTTCATACAATAAATTAATGTCAAGGTTATCAGGGTATTCATCCTCCTCATCCTCTCCATAATCCATATTTTCATCCAATTCTATTTGTTGCAGCTGTAATTTTGACTTTCGGATATGATCCAAAGCAGTATTAACCATTATCCGGTGAACCCATCCTTCAAAACTTCCTTTACCGCTATAATCAGATATCTGGGAAAATACTTTCAGAAAGCCGGTATTTAAAACATCCATGGCTTCATCATCACGGGCACAATATCGTTTACACACCCTCATCGCTTTAGGATAAAGAGCCTGATAAACTGCATGTTGAGACTTCCTGTCATTATTTTTACAGTTCTCTATCAGCGTACTATTGATCAGTTCAGACATCGACCCGGAATATTCTTCCCAAAAATATACAATTTCCCAATATGGAGCAAACCAAATTGACCTCTTATTTATTGTTTTTCAGACTTTTTTAGCACCCATCCTACGCCTGACTGAACAAAATACCCTGATTTATTCACTTCTATGACGTTTGTGTTTCAAAAAGGTTGGGTAAAAAAAATAAAAAAAATAATTTCAGCCAAATTGTCACAAAAGACCGACGGCATAATGTTTGATACCCCGCACAAGATTATTTAACCGAATATTTACAATTTTAAAACGCCATGACAAAGGGAACCATTAACGTTAAAACGGAAAACATTTTCCCAATCATTAAAAAATTCCTTTACTCTGATCACGAAATTTTTCTCAGAGAATTGATATCCAATGCAGTAGATGCAACCACAAAATTAAAAGCCTTGAGTTCGATGGGCGAATTCAAAGGAGAACTCGATGATCTGACCATTGAAGTGATTCTGGATGCAAAAAAGAAGACACTGACCATCCGCGACAAAGGAATCGGGATGACAGCCGAGGAAGTAGATAAATACATTAATCAGATTGCTTTTTCGAGTGCGGAAGAATTTGTAAAAAAATTCAAAGGGAAATCGGATGAAGAAGCCAGCGGTTTAATTGGTCATTTTGGGCTGGGCTTTTATTCCAGTTTCATGGTGAGCGAAAATGTAGAAATCCAAACCAAAACATATAAAAAAGGTCCCGGGTCAAAAGCGGTTTCCTGGTCATGCACAGGAAGTCCTGATTATCAAATGGATGAATGTGAAAAAACAGAGCGTGGCACCGATATCATCCTGCATATTGATGACGAATCGAAAGAATTTCTGGAAGAAAACCGGATACATGACCTTTTAAACAAATACTGTAAATTCCTTCCGGTGCCCATTCAGTTCGGGATGGAAAAGAAATGGGATAAAACAACAGATGAGGAAGGTAAGGAAACGGAGATTGAATCCGAAGTTCCGCGTATCATCAACAATGTGAATCCTTTATGGAAGCAGAAACCTTCCGAATTAAAGGATGAAGATTACAAAAACTTCTACCGGGAGCTGTATCCCATGACCTTTGATGAGCCGCTTTTCCAGATTCATCTGAATGTGGATTATCCGTTTAATCTGACTGGTGTTTTATATTTTCCGAAAGTAAAAAAGAACATTGAAGTCCAGAAGAACAAAATTCAGCTGTACTGCAATCAGGTATTTGTAACGGATTCGGTAGAAGGGATCGTTCCTGACTTTCTGACATTACTGCACGGAGTCATTGATTCGCCGGATATTCCGCTGAATGTCTCCCGCAGTTTTCTGCAAAGTGATTCGAATGTAAAAAAGATCAGCAGCCACATCATGAAAAAGGTTGCTGATAAACTCGAGGAAATTTACAAGAACAACCGCGAAGACTTTGAAAAGAAATGGGACGATATCAAGGTATTTATAGAATATGGTATGATCTCGGAAGAGAAGTTCTATGAGCGGGGTGAAAAATTCTGTTTACTTAAGAATACAGAAGGGAAGTATTTCACATTTCCTGAGTACACCGAACATGTAAAAGCGGCACAGACCGACAAGGATAAACAAATTGTGATGTTGTATACCACAAATCCGGAGGAGCAGCACTCCTTTGTGAGCAGTGCTACAGAACGCGGATATGATGTATTGCTGATGGATGGCCCGATTGACAACCATTTCATCAATGCAATTGAGCAAAAGTTTGAAAAAACCAATTTCAAGCGGGTAGATGCCGATGTTATTGACAAGCTGATTGCAAAAGAGGATTCACTGCCGTCGAAACTAACGACAGAGGAACAGGACCAGGTGAAACCCGTCATTGAAAAGATTGCAGATTCGGCCAGATACACGGTTCAGTTTGAGAGTCTGAGTGAAACGGATCAGCCGATGATTATTATTCAGCCTGAGTTTATGCGCAGGATGAAGGATATGGCTGCTTTGGGCGGAGGCTACTCTTACATGGCCAATATGCCCGACCATTACAATCTGGTTGTCAACAGCAATCACCCGCTGGTTGGGCGTTTGCTCACGACAGAAGATCCGGAACAAAAGGAAAAACTGGCAAAGCAATTATTCGATCTTGCTTTGCTGATGCAAAATATGCTGAAAGGAGAAGGGTTAACACAATTCATCAACCGAAGCATTTCGATGATTGAATAATTCAAATAATTAGTAATTTCACAAAAAAAAAACATTGCCATGAGAAATCTCATCATTATCATAGGAGTAATCTTAGTGCTGGTTCTCCTGCTGGTTTTCCCGGCTATCAGTACTTACAACGGACTAGTAAGCCGCGAAGAAGCTGTAACCTCTCAATGGGCGCAGGTTGAAAACGTATACCAGCGCCGTGCTGATCTTATCCCGAATCTGGTTGAAACCGTGAAAGGGTATGCCAATTTTGAAAAGCAAACACTGACCGATGTAATCGAAGCCCGTTCGAAAGCAACTCAGGTAACAATTGACCCTACCAAACTGAATGAAGGAAATATCCAGGCATTTGAAAAAGCGCAGGGCAATCTTTCATCGGCATTATCCCGATTGATGGTTGTGGTTGAAAAATATCCTGATCTGAAAGCGAATCAGAATTTCCTGGAATTGCAGTCACAGCTTGAAGGCACCGAAAACCGGATTACTGTAGAACGCCAGAAATTCAATGAGTCTGCAAAGGATTATAACACCAATCTGCGCAAATTCCCCAAGAACCTTTTCGCTTCGATGTTTGGATTTGAAAAGAAGGCCTATTTTGAAGCCAAAGAAGGTGCGGAAAATGCTCCTGCAGTGAAGTTCTAAGAAAGCAGCAGTTATGCCTACCTCACACAACTTCTTCACTTCCGAACAACAGGAAGACATCAAACTGGCCATCCAGCAGGCAGAGCTTGATACCTCCGGAGAAATCCGGGTACATATCGAGAACAACTGTGCCGGTGATGTAATGGATCGTGCAGCCTATCTTTTTAAAAAACTGGATATGCAGAAAACGGAGTCCCGCAACGGGGTTCTGTTTTATCTGGCTCTTGAAAACCGAAAATTCGCCATTCTGGGTGATGCCGGCATTAACCATGTTGTACCGGAGAATTTCTGGGATGACATTAAACTAAAAATGATACATCATTTCAGGAACAATGAATTTGTTGAAGGCTTGTGCGATGGTATTTCGGAAGCCGGAAACCAGTTAAAGGTTCATTTCCCGTTTCAGAAAGCTGATGTGAATGAACTTTCAGATGAAATCTCATTCGGACAAAAATGATTAAGATGGCTATAAAACGATTTGCCGGGACTTTCCTGGTGCTGTTGATGCTGATTCCGGGCTGGTTCAGTCCGCTCTCGGCTCAGATACCGCCCCGCCCGGAACCGCCCCGTCTGGTAAATGACCTGGCCGGTGTTTTCAATGAAGATGAAAGAGCGAACCTGGAACGAATGCTGGTGCTATTCAGTGATTCGACCTCGAATCAGATTGTTGTGCTTACTGTTCCGGATTTAAACGGATATGATAAAGCCGCCTTTGCTTATGAGGTTGGAGAAAAATGGGGAGTTGGCAATGCAAAATTCGATAATGGAATCGTAGTGTTGTACAAACCCAAAACCAGCTCTTCAAAAGGAGAGATCTTTATTGCCACGGGATATGGACTGGAAGGTGCTATTCCGGATGCGACTTCCCGGCGTATTGTCGAGCAGGAAATGATTCCCCGGTTCAAACAAAATGACACGTATGGAGGGATTGTTGCCGGTGTAAATGTGCTTATGTCATTGGCAAAAGGAGAATATAATTCGGCACAATATGCAAAAAAGAAAAACAATAATAAAGGTTGGGGTGTTATTGTACCGATCATTATCATTGTGATCGTAGTTTTACTCTTTAAATCGAACCGTGGTAACCATCAGGCAATTGGTAAAGACATTCCATTCTGGACACTTCTCATGCTACTCAGCTCACAAGGCGGGCGGCATGGAGGTTCATTCGGGGATTTCAAATCAGGTTCCGGAGGCTTTGGCGGAGGCGGCGGTTTCGGAGGCTTTGGCGGAGGGAGTTTCGGAGGTGGAGGTGCCGGAGGTTCCTGGTAAAGAAATCAATCTAACATATTTATTTTTTCTTATTCATAATTTTATTGAAAACCAGGCACATAGCCTGGTTTTCTTATTTATATTAATTCTAAATAAGCAAAATCTGGCATTCTGT
Source organism: uncultured Bacteroidales bacterium (assembly GCA_964386485.1). Lineage (GTDB taxonomy): Bacteria > Bacteroidota > Bacteroidia > Bacteroidales > CAIXZF01 > CAIXZF01. The sequence goes on from CAYLTH010000029.1 coordinate 16,279, forward strand.
TACTTAAATAACACTGTCGGAAAAAGGAAAACATACTACATTAGCAAAACAAACCAGCAATAATAATATAGGAAATAATCTTACTTTTTTTACTATGGTTCATCGCTCCGTTCCGGAAAGGATAAGCAAACGTTTATTCCTTTTCCTTTTTACTATGAGTATACTGCTATGCGGGATTCCGGGCAGTATAAGATCCCAGCAAGTGATCGTAGGACATGACAAAGCATCCGTTCAACACGAAGAGCACATGTCGCATGATGCCCAGATAGGAGAACGCTTGTTTTATGGTCTTGCCAACTTTGAATCCGGGAAATCGGATTGTGAAGGCTGTCACAGCATTTCTTCCAATCCTGAAATTAACTGGAACCCTTCAGCCTATGATCTGGCTTTGTGGATAGAGACCAAGGCAGATGGTCCTGTTAAACAGGCTTTTGAATCACCCGGTTCAGAGCTCATGGAAAAGGGTCATAAAAACATCAAATTAACCGATGCCGAAATTGCCAAACTGCGTGCTTATCTGGCAGTTGTAAAAATTGGCGGTCCTGTTGCACATAAAGATTTCCCGACAAAACTTGTTTTGTTCTTCGTTTTCGGGGTTCTTATGGCGTTGGCATTGATTGACCTTATTTTTACCCGTAAGGTAAAATACCGGGTTATCCATGTGGTTATTCTGCTTGCCGGTTTGGGATTCCATTTGCAGATGGCGATAAAAGAGGGTCAGAATCTGGGAAGGACCAAGGATTATGCACCTGACCAACCCATCAAGTTCTCGCATAAAGTGCATGCCGGCGATAATAAAATTGACTGTAAATATTGTCATAGCGGAGTATTAAACGGGAAATCAGCCGGTTTGCCATCGGCCAACCTGTGTCTGAATTGCCATAACGTTGTGAGGAATGGCCGGAGTAGCGGTAAATTCGAGATCAACAAAATCAATGAATACATCAATGCGAAGAAAAATATTGAATGGGTTCTGATCCACAAGCTTCCCGACCATGCCTACTTTAATCATGCCCAGCATGTTGCCGTAGGGAAAGTAGCCTGCGAAACCTGTCACGGGCCGGTAGCTGAAATGGAAATCATGAAACAACATTCAGACCTTTCGATGGGCTGGTGTGTGAATTGCCACCGTACAACCAAAGTCAATTTTGAAGACAATGACTATTACAAATCCTATACAAAGCTACATGAAGAGCTTAAATCCGGAAAAATCAAACAAGTCAATGTTGAGCAGATTGGTGGCCTTGATTGTATGAAATGCCATTACTAAAATAAATCCAAAGTCTAATTATACAATTCATTATACATGAAGAAGTACTGGAGCAGCCTGGACGAATATGAAAATAAAGAAGTCCGGCACACCGATGAAACTTCGGAGCTTGGTGATAAAAATGAAATCCTTGCCTTTCTCAGTCATGAGGAATCAGGGAAACAAAGCTCGAGAAGAGATTTCTTAAAATTCTGCGGATTCAGTTTTGCCACTGCGGCATTGGTCAGCAGTTGTAAAAATCCTGTGAATAAAGCCATCCCCTATTTATTTAAACCCGAAGACATTACCCCAGGAAAATGGACGTATTATGCCTCCACTTTTTATAACGGTCGGGATTATGGCAGCGTTTTGGTAAAAGTCAGGGATGGCAGACCCATAAAAATAGAGGGGAATACCCTTTCTTCCATCAATGGAGGCGGAACAACTGCCCGTATTCAGGCAAGTGTTCTGGGTGCCTACGATGATGCAGGACGTGTAAAAAAGCCAAGCAAAGAAGGCAAAGAAATCATCTGGGATACAGCTGATTATGATATTAAATCTGCACTGGGGTCGATCGCTGCCGCTGGCGGAAAAACAGTACTGTTATCATCCAGTATCATCAGCCCGTCGACTCAGGCATTGATTTCCGAATTCGGGCAGAAATACCCCGGATTTTCGCATGTAGTGTATGACAGCATTTCGTTCTCAGCCATGCTGGAAGCCAACAAGATGAATTTTGGCAAGGCCGTTATTCCTTCTTATAATTTTGATAAAGCCTCAGTGATTGTTAGTTTCAACGCTGATTTTCTGGGAACCTGGGTTAGTCCTGCCGAATTCTCGGCACAGTATGCCCGGATGAAAGATGTCAGCAAATTAGGCAATAAAATAAACAAGCATTTCCAGTTTGAAAGCAATCTGAGCCTCACCGGAAGCAATGCTGACCAGCGAATTCCCGTAAAACCGAGTGAAGAAGGGCTGTATATCCTGCACCTGTACAATGAAATTGCAGCAAAAGCCGGTAAGCCTGTCCAATCCGCCGGAGAACCTGCCAAAGAAATAAAGGAAGTTGCAGAGGCTTTGTGGAACAATAAAGGAACATCACTGGTAATCTGCGGGTCCAATAATGTGAATCATCAGGTGATGGTGAATGCCATTAATGTCATGTTGGGTAATTACAACAATACCCTTGATATTCATCAGCCTTATCACCTGTATCAGGGAATCGACCGGAATGTAACCGAACTGATCGGCGAGATGGGAAAAGGCAATATTGCTGCATTGCTGATTTACAATGTAAATCCGGTATATGACCATCCGATGGCCAAAGATTTTGAAGCCGGCCTTAAAAAAGTGAAACTCAGTATTTCCTTCGCCGGAAATCTGGATGAAACTTCGGCCCTTTGTACTTATAATTTGCCGGAGCATCATTATCTGGAAGCCTGGAATGATGCGATGCCGAAAGAAGGGGTTTATTCACTGGCTCAGCCTACGCTGAATCCGCTGTTTGATACACGTTCCTTCCAGGATAATCTGTTAAAATGGACCGGATCAACCCTTGATTACCATTCCTATATCCAGGCCTGGTGGAAAGCGAATTTATTCCCGAAACAATCCAAAACTGTATTATTCCAGCAATTCTGGGATACAACACTTCAGGCTGGGGTATTCGAGATTGATGAACGTGGAAAGAATATACTACTGGAGACATCTGATTTTGCAACGATTGCCATAACACTTGATAATATTCAGAAACAGGCTTCCCGGAATTCCGCTTCAGCAAGTGGCATGGAGCTGATTGCCTACGAAAGCGTTGGTATCGGCAATGGAAGCATGGCCAATAATCCATGGTTGCAGGAATTACCCGATCCCGTTTCTAAAACGACCTGGGATAATTATGCTGCTATTTCACCCAAAACTGCCGCAAGCCAGGGCCTGGCTGACGGTGATGTCATCAAGGCCGGTGAATTGGAATTGCCTGTCCTGATTCAGCCGGGTATTGCTGATAATGTAATGGCTGTAGCACTTGGGTATGGCCGTACCAAAGCCGGAAAAGTAGGCGATGGTGTCGGAGTACGCATTATTCCCCTATTACAGATCGTTGATGGCAACTATTCCTACACTGCACAGGGAATTGCCATTGGCAAAACTGCGAAGAAATACGATTTTGCCCGGACACAGATACATCATACAATGGAAGGCCGCCCGATTGTAAGGGAAACCACCCTTCCTGAATACGTGAAAGACCCTGCTGCCGGCAATGAAATGCACGCTGAAGTTGAATCACACCACTATAGTCTTTATCCTGATAATGAATTCAAAGGTCATTGGTGGGCATTGGGAATCGACCTGAACAAATGTACCGGATGCAGTGCCTGCGTAATCGCCTGTCAGGCCGAAAACAACATCCCGGTCATTGGAAAACAGGAAGTAATGCTTAAACGCATCATGCACTGGATACGCCTCGACCGTTATTACAGTGATGATGCTGAAAATCCCGGAGTTGTATTCCAACCCATTATGTGTCAGCATTGTGACCATGCACCCTGTGAAAATGTTTGTCCGGTTGCAGCCACAACCCATAGTTCGGAAGGCTTGAACCAGATGGCTTATAATAGATGTATTGGCACAAAATACTGCATCAATAACTGTCCGTATAAAGTTCGCCGTTTCAACTGGTATCGCTATGTCGACAATAAAGTTTTCAGTTACGGAACAGAAACTGAATTAGGCAAGATGGTTCTCAATCCCGATGTAACCGTTCGTGAACGCGGGGTTGTGGAGAAATGCACCTTCTGTGCCCAGCGTATTCAGGAAACGAAGCTTCATGCCAAAATGGAGGGACGTGAACTGGCAGATGGTGAGATGATGACAGCCTGTATGCAATCGTGTCCATCGAAGGCATTAACCTTTGGAGACCGGAACAACGCAAACAGTGAGGTTTCGAAGATGTTTAAAGATCCGAGGAATTATCACATCCTTGAGGAATTGCATACCCTGCCATCAGTAGGTTATTTGACGAAAGTAAGAAATCAGGAATAATTAAAATTAAAAAATAAATCGATATGTACAAAACTGAGATCAGGGGGCCGTTGGTTTTGGGTGACAAAACATATGGCAATATCAGCCAGGATATTACAGCACCTATTGATCGTAAAGCTCCGAACTGGTGGAAAGTGGCCATGGCCATCAGCCTGCTGGCAGCGGCATACGGGTTCTATGCCATGTATGTTACTGTAACTGTGGGTATTGGTACGTGGAATGTCAATTCCTCGGTAGCCTGGGGCTGGGAGATCATCAACTTTGTGTGGTGGATTGGTATCGGACATGCCGGTACTGCCTTCAGTATTTTCTTGTTAATCCTCAGACAGAAATGGAGAACATCCATTAACCGCGCAGCAGAAGCCATGACGGTATTTGCCGTTATGTGTGCGGCAATTTATCCGGCAATTCACATGGGTCGGGTCTGGCTGGCATTTTACATCTTCCCGTATCCGAACACACGCGGACCTTTATGGGTTAACTTTAATTCGCCGCTTTTCTGGGACTTTATCGCGATCAGCGCGTATTTGCTGATTTCTGCTTCGTTCTGGTATTTTGGTATGGTTCCTGATTTTGCCACCATCCGCGACAAAGCCACTTCCAAAGTAAAAAAGGCTGTTTATGGCTTCTTTGCATTTGGCTGGACAGGTTCATCCAAAGAATGGTTACGCTATGAAGCTTTATCATATGTATTGGGTGGAATTGCCGCTGTATTGGTTGTTTCAGTTCACTCCATTGTATCCACAGACTTTGCATCCTCTGTTATTCCGGGATGGCATGCCACTTTATTCCCGCCATACTTTGTGGTTGGTGCTATTTTCTCCGGATTTGCCATGGTAATGACCCTGATGATTATCATCCGGAAGTTTTACCACTTTGAAGATTACATTACGGATTCTCACCTGAACGCCATTGCCAAAATTCTCATTTTCGTAAGTCTTATCATGGGTACAGCCTATGCAACGGAAGTGTTTATGGCCTGGTATTCAGGAAATCAGTATGAAATGTTTACTTTCTTTAAAAACAGGCTTACCGGTGATTATTCCTTCCAGTTCTGGGCCATGGTTGTTTGTAATGCTGTGATTCCTCAGCTTTTCTGGTTCAAAAAAGTACGTAAGAATCTCACCATAGCTTTCATCATCTCCCTGATTATCAATCTGGGTATGTGGTATGAGCGTTTCAATATTATTGTCACATCCCTGTCAAAAGATTATCTGCCTTCCTCATGGGCAACCTATCATCCTTCCTGGGTAGAGGTTGGAATTTACATTGGAACCCTCGGTATTTTCTCTGCCGGTGTACTGATGTTCTTCAAATTCATCCCGATGATAGCCATCAGCGAAGTAAAAGGTGTTCTTAAAGTCGGTAAAGGTGGAAAACACCATCAACACTAGGAGGTTAAATGGAAAAGATGAATATAATCGGGGTTTACAATGACGAGGACAAATTCGTCAATGCCCTGCGCGGACTGAAAGAAAAGAATCTGGGTGCCCAGGAGGTGTATACCCCCTACCCCATCCATGAAGTGTTTACCCTTCTCGAACGGAAAACCCGCTTTACCTATGCTGCCTTTGTATATGGTTTAGCGGCTGTTATTGGTGTATTGAGTTTTCTTTACTACACTTCTGTTATCGACTGGCCCTTGAATTTTGGAGGTAAGCCAACCAATGCATTTCCTTCCTTTATTGTAATTATTCTGGTTTTAACGATCTTGTCGATTACGATACTCAGTTTGTTCACATTCTCGATTGTTGCCCGGCTATATCCAGGAAAAGAAGCGAAAATGCCGGATTTCAGAGCAACTGACGACAAATTTATACTGGTAGTAGAGAAATCTGCTGACCTGAATGCGGTAAGTACTGTCAAGTCTATCATTCAGGATGCCGGTGCTGAGGAAATTTATGAAAAAGAAATTGTTTAAACATTTTATTCCATCCATCATGAAGTATATGATGCTGTTTAAAACGAAGCTGCCTGTTGTGCTGTTCTGTAGTTTAGTAGGATTAGCGGGCATGAGTTCATGCGACAGAACGCGCAACGATAAGGGCTATGAGTATTTTCCGGACATGGCACACTCTCTGGCCTACGAAACCTACTCTCCCAATCCGAATTACAAGGATAGTACTACCATGCAGGCACCGGTTAAAGGAACGATCAACCGGGATTTCCTGCCTTATCACTATCCTACTTCAGATTCCGGCAGGATTCTGGCAGGGAAAGAGATTTCCAATCCCCTTGAAGTGAATGAAAAAAACCTGGCAATCGGCAAGGAACGCTTTGAAATCTTTTGCAAGAACTGCCATGGAGAGAAAGGCATGGGTGACGGATATTTATTCACGTCGAAGCGGTATATGCTGAAACCTGCTTCCATGGTATCTGAAAAGATGATGAAAGCCCCTATTGGTGAAATATTCCATGTCATCACCAAAGGCTGGGGGGTTATGGGAGCCCATGGTTCTCAAATCAGTCCGGATGACCGCTGGCGAATTGCCATGTATATTCAGCACGAATTTCAGAAAAAAAACAATTAAACTGCCGCATTCATGAATACTACTTACAAAATCAGTAAACGATACAAAGTGATCAGCTTCAGTCTGATTGCCATCGGTGTAGCGGCCTTTGTTTTCGGTTTCGCCACAGCACCCAAACAAGCCTGGGCCAATCTGCTTCTGAACAATTACTATTTCCTGTCCATCGCTATCGGAGCCAGTTTTTTTATGGCACTGCAATACATCACCCAGAGTGGCTGGTCGTCGATGTTCAAGCGTGTACCGGAAGCCATGGGAGCCTTCATTCCAATAGCCGGCATATTTATGCTGCTCATGTTTTTCGGGATGCACGAACTCTATCATTGGTCGCATCACGGGGTTGCCGAAACCGATCCTCTTATTGCCCATAAAGCACCCTATCTGAACATCCCGTTCTTTTTTATCCGGATCGTGATATATTTCGGACTGTGGGTATTCATGACAACACTTTTGCGCAGGCTTTCATTAAAGGAAGATATGGAAGGTGGATTGCACTATTTTGAACGCTCCGAATATTATTCAAAAGTGTATATTTTTATCCTCGCACTTACCTTCTCCCTCGCATCTTTCGATTGGATTATGTCGCTGGATGTACATTGGTACAGTACACTTTTTGCCTTAAAGATGTTTGTAACAGGTTTTTATCACGGGGCTGCCATGGTTGCTTTGATTGTGATCCTCCTACATCAGAAAGGATATTATAAAGAATTAAACGACAGCCACTTACTTGATTTTAGCAGATATATTTTCATGCTGTCTATTGTATGGGGGTATTTCTTCTTTGCACAGTTTATGCTGATCTGGTTCGGAAATATTCCGGAAGAAACAGTATATTACGCACGTCTGCTTGACGGAGGTTATGAAGTGCTATTTTATGTTAATGTTGTACTGAACTGGTTTATTCCATTCATGGTCCTTTTATCGAAAAAAGCTGATCGTAACCTGAATGTGGTAAAATGGGTAGCCATCATCCTCATTTTCGGACAATGGATTGATATGTACCTGCATATTTTCCCGGGTGTTATGGGAGCTCCGGTATTTGGTTTTATTGAAATTGGTTCTTTCCTTGGATTTGCCGGCCTGTTCGCCCTTTTATTCGGGTACAGACTCAGCAAGGCTCCTTTGGTTCCAGCCAATCATCCTTTTCTGGAGGAAAGTCTTTACCATCATGTTGAATAATTTCGACAACCCATGAAATACGCATTGCGATTTGCATTTATATTATTGTCAATCAATCTGTTTGCATTAACTGCACCACAGGATAAAAAGTCCGTCAAAGCAGTTGATTCAGACCAACCGGAGATTGGAGTTGTTGAACATCTTGGCGACACCCTGCCGGATGGAATCCGGGTTATCGGCCTCGATGAAGACACAGTTGATCTCAAAAGCCTGATAACCAAGCCAACCATTCTGAATCTGGTGTATTACCGCTGCCCTGGAATCTGCAGTCCGGTAATGAACAGCTTATCGGAAGTCATCGAAAAGATGGATCTTGTACCGGGCAAGGATTATCAGGTAATTACGGTAAGTTTCGACAGCCGCGAATGGATCGATCTTGCGGCCAAGAAACGCAAGACCTATTTTTCGCGCATGCAAAACCCAATTGATTCAATGGGTTGGCGTTTTTTTGTTTCTGATAGTATTAGTATTGAACAATTAACCAAAGCTGTCGGTTTTAATTTCAAGAAAACCGGCAATGATTACCTTCATCCGGGCATGCTGATTATTTTAAGCCCTGAATCTAAAATAACCCGGTATCACATGGGTACTTATTTTCAGACGCTTGAAGTTAAACTGAGCCTGATTGAAGCAGCCAAAGGAAAAGCAATGCCAACCATTTCACGGGTTCTGTCGTTCTGCTATTCCTATGATCCACAAGGTCAACGTTATGTATTGGATGTTACAAAAATATCCGGAACGATTATTTTGTTTATCGGATTGGTCATTTTTTTGGTTTTGGTATTTAAATCACGTAAGAAAAAAGAACCTAATAAAAAAGAGGAGTAAATAATGTCAACAGCTAATTATGTAAGTTTTTTCGACGAAAAACAGGGTCGAAAGGGCATTTGGGCGTGGCTTCTGACGACAGACCACAAACGAATAGGCCTTATGTACCTGTATACCCTGGCCGTTTTATTTTTGGTAGGGGTTACACTTGGTGTATTAATCAGGCTCGAACTGATCGCACCCGGCAAGACCATCGTAGGCCCTCAGACCTATAACGGTTTATTCACGCTGCACGGGGTTATCATGATTTTCCTTGTTGTGATCCCGGGTATTCCGGCATCATTCGGGAACTTCTTTTTGCCCATTATGATTGGTGCTAAAGATGTGGCTTTCCCGAAGCTTAACCTTTTTTCCTATTATCTTTACATTCTGGGCGCTTTAGCAGCGGTTGCATCCCAGTTTGCAGGCGGAGGCCCACCAGATACAGGATGGACGTTTTATGCTCCCTACAGTTTCCGGACAACAACCAATATGCTACCAGCTGTCACAGCTGCATTTATCCTTGGTTTTTCATCTATCCTCACAGGTCTGAATTTCATTGTTACCATTCACCGTTTGCGGTGTCCGGGTATGAAATTTATGAAAATGCCTTTGTTTCCATGGACACTTTACGGTACTGCATGGATTCAGTTACTTGCAACTCCGATTGTAGGAATAACACTGCTTATGATCATTGCCGAACGATTATTAAAAATCGGTTTCTTTGATCCTGCATTGGGAGGAGACCCTGTTTTGTACCAGCATCTGTTCTGGATATATAGTCACCCTGCCGTTTATATCATGATATTGCCTGCAATGGGCGTAATCTCCGAAATTATCCCCACTTTTTCACGAAAAGGAATCTTTGGTTACAATGCACTTGTGGTTTCAACCATGGCCATTGCCATTGTCGGATACTTTGTCTGGGCACACCATATGTTTACTTCCGGACTCAGTGTCGTGGCACAGTTTACTTTCTCCCTGCTTACCTTCCTTGTTGCCATTCCAAGTGCGATAAAGGTATTTAACTGGGTAGCAACCATGTATAAAGGCTCAATTAATATGCAGGTTCCTTTCCTGTGGTCACTAACATTCATATTCCTGTTTATGATCGGTGGATTTACCGGATTGGTATTGGGTTCTGTTGCAACAGACGTACACGTTCACAACACATCATTTGTGGTAGCCCACTTCCACTATATCATATTCGGGGGAATGGGATTTGCCTTTTTTGCGGCGCTGCACTACTGGTTCCCGAAGATGTACGGAAGAATGTATAAGAAAACACCTGCTATTATTGGATGGGCCTTCTTTTTCATCGGTTTCAATATTCTTTATTTCCCAATGTTTATACTTGGTATGCAGGGAATGCCCCGGCGTTATTATGATTACCTGGACAGATTTACTACCCTGAATGCCATTTCAACGATTGGCAGCTGGATCCTTGTAGTCGGGTTGATCATCATTATTGTTAACCTGATTCGTGCAGCCCGAAGTGGAGAAAAGGTAACAACCGACAACCCATGGGAAGGACGTACCCTCGAATGGACGGTTAACTCACCTCCTACCCTCGAAAACTTTGATGAAATTCCCGTTATTAAAGAAGATCACGTAAATTAATTATGATGGAATCTGCAGAACACCAATCGCATACACCGGCCCATGCCCACCGGGATGATACAGCATCAAAAATCGGGATGTGGCTCTTCATTTTTACCGAAATCCTCCTTTTTGGTGGAATGTTTATCGTTTACTCAGTCTACAGGTTCGATAACCCGGTTGCATTTCATATCGCCGGTGAAGAACTTGACGATTTTGTCGGAACACTGAACACCATAATTCTGCTGATTTCCAGTATGACCGTAGCCATGTCAATTACGGCTATTCAACGCGGAAATAAAAAGCATGCTGTATTATTGTTATATACAACCCTTGCACTCGGTGTATGGTTCCTGGTGAATAAGTATTTTGAATGGGGTGTAAAATTTGAACACGGCCTATACCCGGGATCTGAATTCCTCCACCAGCTGGGTCATGGCGATACCATGTTCTTTGGACTTTATTTTATTATGACCGGGTTGCATGCACTGCA
>CAYLTH010000029.1:27272-28944 GCA_964386485.1 uncultured Bacteroidales bacterium
ATTAGTGTTACAATGGCAATGGTAATCGCCGGAATGAAAGCTACCCTTGTACTGTTGTATTTTATGCACCTGAAATTCGATCAGAAAATTTACCGGTTCATGGTAACCGCAGTTCTGGTCCTGTTTTTTGCAGTGCTTCTGTTAACTTTTTTTGATTATTATTTCAGACATTAAGAATATGTATTCAACTACTGATGCATCGAATTTTGTAGCAGGTACTGATCTTGCCTTTTACATTATTATTGGTATTTCTGCACTTTTTTTTGTGAGTATCATGGTTGTGATGCTTTGGTTCGTATACCGATACGACAAAAAACGCAATCCTACTCCTACCGAAATACACGGGAATAATAAACTGGAAATCCTCTGGACAGTTATTCCGACATTATTGGCATTGCTCATGTTTTATTATGGATGGACTGCATGGTATCCGATCCGGAATGCTCCCGATAATGCTTTAGAAATCAGAGCCGTTGCCCGAATGTGGAGCTTTACATATGAATATCCGAACGGCAAAACCAGCAACGACCTGAAAGTCCCGGTTGGAAGACCTGTAAAAATCAATCTTGTGGCTCAGGATGTACTGCATAGTGTTTTTATTCCGGCATTCCGCATCAAACAGGACGCAGTGCCCGGCAAAGATAATTTCGTTTGGTTTATATCCGGTAAAGAAGGCACCTATGACCTTTTCTGCACCGAATACTGTGGTGTACGTCACTCCTACATGTATTCAGAAGTAAAAGTCATGCCTCAGGCAGGTTTCGATAAATGGTTTAATGATCTGTCTGATGTTGCTGTTACAAGCGGGCCCGGTGCAGATCCTGTTGCTGCCGGTAAAAAACTCATCGAATCGAAGGGCTGTATTGCATGCCATTCTCTTGATGGTTCTAAAATTGTCGGTCCATCCTTCAAGGGGATATATGGTAAAGAAGATATTGTGCTTGCCGGTGGAGTTGAAAAGAAAATCAAAGTGGATGATGAATACATCAAACGGTCGATTGTTGATCCCAATGCAGAAGTGTTGAAAGGATACCAGGCTGGTCAGATGATTTCCTACAAAACCGAACTGAACGACGAACAAATCAAAGCGATTACCGAATTCATTAAATCACTTGGAGAAAAATAAAGACGATTTGTCCCTGATAAGCCTTGCCATAACCCTGAGCAAGGCCCGCATTGCCTTTCCGATTGCGCTGAGTAGTATAACAGGATATCTCATTGAATCCCACACTATTGATTGGGGCTTACTGATACCATTTCTGGGCGTATTTTTTATGGCCTGTGGTTCCATGGCACTCAATCAGGTCCAGGAACGTCACATCGATGAACGCATGTCCCGCACCCGCAACCGACCTCTGCCTTTAAAACAGATCAGCGTGCTGAATGCGACACTTTTCGCTCTTATACTTATTTTAATTGGAGTGGGAATCCTGCTGATTGCCGGCTGGCTGACAGCATTGATGGGGCTTTTTACCACGATCTACTACAACTTTGTTTATACACCGCTTAAACAAAAAACGGCTTTCGCTGCCGTGCCCGGTTCTGTAGTCGGTGCCCTGCCTCCGGTTATTGGATGGCTTGCTGCCGGCGGATCTCCGGCCGATTACCGAATCTGGATGCTGGCCTGCTTTTTCTTCATGGGACAGATTCCGCATTTCTGGCTTTTATTGCT
>CAYLTH010000029.1:29044-30919 GCA_964386485.1 uncultured Bacteroidales bacterium
CTCAACAGCTTTTATATGCTGGTGATGATTTTGTTGTGGGTGGATGGAGTCGTAAATTAGTGACGCGTGACGCGTGACGCGTGACGAGATTCGTGACAAGGTTGTTGTAGAGACGCACGGTTGTGCGTCTCCAAGGACGCATGACAAAGTTGTTATAGGTACGCACGGTTGTGCGTCTACAATGGTGCATGTTTATTTGACGATGCATGGATATGGTAAGATTTCACCAAATTGGCTGTCAGACAGGAATGAACGGGCAGGATATACAGGATATCACCCACATTAAAGGATGACTTCAATGAATCAGGAACAGACACAATTCCATGTTCCTGAGAGAGGGTTTTTACAAACATTCCCGGGATGGGTTCATCCCAAATCCCATTTGATTGTACTGCTACACGACCATAAATTCTGCCATCCTGAGCATCCTCCAGAACCTCTTTTGAAAAATGCACTGCGCCACCATAAATAACCAATTCATTCCGGTCGGGATGAACCGCTACAACAGGACAGGCCAATGCAACAGCGATCTGGTTAATCGTACAGGAACCAATCTGATGCTGCATCAGATCATAAAAAACAAAATTCCCCGGTCGGATTTCATCAATCCCTGAAAAGTCGTCGGCAACACTGCAGGATGGCGTATCACCGATCGAAAGGATTAAATCGGGATAATTTTTAACATAAAGCGATTTCAACCCCAGGAGTATCTCCCTGGTTTTCTGATGAATGTCAAGAATGGCCTCCCGCGTCCGACATGCATACGTATGGCCGGCATGGGTTAAAAATCCCCTGAAACTCAGGTTCGAACTCTCGCTGATATTCCGTAGAATCTGGTCTATCTCCGGAAGAGCGTCCGGGCTAAGACCGGTGCGGTGATATCCGACATCAATTTTGATAAAAACACCCAACTCAGACCGGACATGCTGTTGCAAAAAGCTAACTGTTTCGGATGATTCCACCAGAAGATTCAGATTAATATTTTCTGCCAGCCGGTTTATCGTATTAATTTCCAATATATTAACAGGAAATGCAACCGTAATATCTTTCCATTCTGGTGAAAAATATTCGGCCATTTCGAGGGAGGAAACAGTTATCCTGTCGACACCAAAATCCTGAAACCACCTTCCAATTTCAAGCGATTGATGTGTTTTAAAATGTGGACGGAAAAAAAGATTATGCGATTTGGCTTTCCCGGCCATCATTTCAATATTTCTTTTGCATTTTTCGGTATCGAGAACAAGGCCGGGTTTTGTAATCATAAAAGATTGATCAGTTGCATCCTAATAATTCGCGCATGAATGAATAGTTCCTCCAGGATTTCGGCATCAGTAATCCACTTGCGGTTGGTATAGATTCCGAGAACACTGGTATTCTGAAATGCCGGAATAAAGCCATTATCATGGTTGTTCAAACCGAAATAAAGATTCGGAGAAATCGGAAATATTTCCAAAATTTTTTGCTGAAGACCAGATGAACCCAGAATGCGCGTCATTAAATCAGGGTCTGTACCGGAAATACAAACCCGGGAATCGAAGGAATTGGTACCTGTTTTAAAGACAGTGCTCCCCGGAAACGGATTCAGTTTGTCGAGAATATCTTTTTTCCGAATCACAAATGACTGTTTCTCAGGCAAAGAACTGGTAAAAAATACACCAAACCAGAGTTCTTTATCTCCGAATGCCTTGGGATCATGATAACCTGCCAGAAAGCAGGATTCATCTGCAGTATCCTGTATCCAAACTGTTTTTCGGGTATGTGTAATCCGTTCAGCCAGATTATTCGGATACTCAATTTGATCCGTCACAATTTTCCGTTTGGTATTTCCGGCAAACTCCCTGAGTTCGTCGAGTGCTGTTTTGGGTTCTTCCGGGG
>CAYLTH010000030.1:0-18443 GCA_964386485.1 uncultured Bacteroidales bacterium
ACGGCCCCGAGTTCGGAATCAGATGTGAAAGCCTTTTCCTTTGATGTGATTCCAAGTTCGATGCTCGACCGGATTATGGTTTACAAAACTCCGGCACCTGAACTGCCCGCGGATTTTGCCGGAGCAGCCATTCAAATATTTACTAAAAATCTTCCTGAGAAAAATTCAGTGAATGTAGGTTTTGGTTTAGGATATCAAAGTGGAACAACCTTTAGTGATTTTTACCGCTATGAAGGAGGGAAGACCGACTGGCTTGGTTTTGACGATGGAACCCGGGGGCTGCCTGAAGATTTGCCTGATACAAAGACGATGTTGTATGAATTGCAGAATTTTTCGGATGGACTTCCGGCAGACGTGATTGCTTATCGTAAAGCACGCTTAACCGAAATTGGCCGGAGCTTTGGAAAGGTATCTACTTCTTCCCGAATGAATGCTCCGCTGAACTCGAAATTTTCAGTTGATTTGAGCAAACGCATTAAAACGGGTAAAGCTGATATTGGAAACATAACAGCGATTTCCTATTCCAATAGTTTTGATTTTGATAAAGTCAGGAAAGCAGCCTTCGAAACCTATGATACGATAAAGGATGCCAGTGTTTTTGTATATGACTATCAGGACAATCAATATACGAACAGCGTCAATATCAGCGCACTGCACAACTGGTCTGTGTTGGTAGGAACCAATACATTTGAATTCAGAAACCTTTTTAACCAGAGCGGCCGGACACGGTCAACTTCACGTACAGGTACTGATTATTACCGGAGTGGCAATCTGGTCAGGAGTTATGAGCTGGAATACATGAGCCGGACAACCTATACCGGTCAGTTAGGTGGAAGTCACAAGTTGAAAAATGGCAAAACTCAGTTAAGCTGGAATCTTGGATATTCCTATGCATATAAGAATGAACCGGATGTTCGCAGAATTTATCAATATTCTTCCATGTATATTGATGATAATGGGGATACTGCCTATACACCTTATAAATATGATTACACAGCCACAGTAAACACAGAATCAAACGGAAGACTTTTTACTAAGACAAAAGAAAATATTGTAAGTGGGGGAGCCGGCCTGGAGCAAAAACTGACAATCGGGAATTTTACACCTGAATTAAAGGCTGGATTTTATTTTGAGATGAAAGACCGTACGTTTGGTATTCGTTCGTTTGGCATTGCCCGTTCGGTTCCACAGAGCCAGTTTAATGAGACTATTTTTACCCAATCCCTTGATAGTATCTATGCGGATACAAATATCAATTTTGTAAACGGAATCAAGATTATTGAAGATACCCGCCCCGAATATTCGTACAATGCGGGCAATGATTTAATTGCTGCCTATGTGGGTCTGAAAATTCCGGTTACCGGACTTTTGAATGCTTATGTGGGTGTACGCATGGAGAAAAATGTACAGCAATTGTCAGGCTTTCAGGCCGAAACAGATACCGTAACACCTGATATTAAACGGGATACACTGAATTTTTTTCCTTCTGTTAATATTGCCTATACTTTATCTGAAACCAGCCTTGTCAGACTTGCATATGGTTTAACCATCAACCGCCCTGAATTCAGGGAAATTGCACCCTATGCATTTTATGATTTTGAACAATCTGCCACGATTTATGGGAATGATTCACTGAAGAACGCCTACATACACAATCTGGATTTGCGTTTCGAATGGTATCCGACTCCAACCGAAATGGTAACGATTGGTGCTTTCTACAAAAAATTTATTGATCCGATTGAAATGAACTTTTTTCCTGCCAGTAATGGCTGGGACTTTATTTATGTAAATTCCGCCGAATCAAAAAGCCTGGGCCTCGAACTGGATGTCAGAAAATCACTGCAAAGCTGGGGAAAGAAGAGTGGTTTTTTGCGGAACTTCAAGGATCTTACACTGGTTTTCAATGCTTCATTGATTCAGAGTGAAATGATCTCGGAAGCAGCTTACGTCAGAGACCGAAAACGTCCGATGGCCGGGCAATCTCCTTATATTGTCAACCTTGGATTATATTACTCAAATGAAAAAAATGGATTGAGTGCCAGTTTACTTTACAATATTATCGGTAAACGGATCATGATCGTAGGAACTCCACAACGTCCGCATATTTATGAAATGTCAAGAAATCTGGTTGATCTTTCTCTTAGTAAGAAATTTGGCAAAAACCTCATTGTTAAAGTGGGTGTAAAAGATCTGTTAAATGAGGATGCCATTTTTCAGCAGGTTGAAACTTTTAATAAGGGAGGTAACGGAGATGTCGACCGGACGCAAATAGTACGTTCATGGAATCCCGGAACATCCTTTAATCTGGGGGTCAATTATACATTCTGATTTCCAGTGCAGTTAATATTTGCTTAACATGGAATTTACGCATTCTTGACACTGTCTTAACGTTTGAATAATATTTGAGTGGGAATTTTGTATCATAAACAATATAAAAAAACCCATGAAAAAATTGAGACTATTTTTTACGTTAGCAATTTTATTAACTGCATTTTTTAATGCAAATTCCCAAAGTACAATCAATGATCCGTTTTTTGATAAAGTCGATCATATTGGTGCTTTTGGTACGTCTGACTGGACAAGTGGTTGGGCGAATTTCAATCCGCAGAATACTGCATACCCAACTCCTTCGGTAACGGTACCGGCCGGAGATATTACAACCAATACAACCTGGTCTGCAGGTATCAGTCCGGTTTTAAATGCCGCTTCATTTTCAAATTCAGTGCTGGCTGATCCGTTTTTTGATCAGGTAACCTATATTGGAGCATTTGGTACAAATAACTGGACAGCCGGTTGGGCCAATTTTGATCCGCAAAATACATCTTATCCGACACCGACTATTACTATTCCGGCCGGAACGATTACAACAAATACAACCTGGAGTGCTTCGAACACCTATCTTCTTAATGGTTGGGTATATATTGCAGCTGGTGCAACGCTGACAATTGAGCCTGGTACCATTATAAGAGGAGATAAAGTGAATAAGGGAACCCTCATCATTGAAAGAGGTGCTCAGTTGATTGCCAATGGCACTGCCGCTCAACCTATCGTATTTACTTCAAATCAATCTGTCGGAAGTCGTGATTATGGCGATTGGGGTGGAGTTGTTATCTGTGGTTCTGCAACAATTAATTCATCGGGTGGAGTTGCCACAATTGAAGGTGGTGTTGGAACTCAGTATGGTGGAGGCGCAAGCCCGAATGATGCTGATAATTCAGGTTCTCTGAACTATGTACGTATTGAATTCCCGGGTATTGCATTTGCTCCGAATAATGAAATTAATGGTTTAACAATGGGCGGTGTCGGTAATGGAACCACTATTGACTATGTTCAGGTTTCTTATAGTGGCGATGATAGCTATGAATGGTTTGGCGGTACTGTAAATGCAAAACACCTGATTGCATTCCGTGGATGGGATGATGAATTTGATACTGATTTTGGTTATCGTGGAAAATTACAATTTTTAGTAAGTCTGCGTGATCCGGCTGTTGCCGATGTTTCAGGTTCCAACGGATTTGAATCCGATAATGATGCTGCCGGTTCAACGAATACTCCGGTAACAAACCCGATTTTCTGTAACGTAAGTTTTTTCGGTCCTAAGGTGACCTCTTCTACGATTGTTAATACCAACTTCAAACGTGCCATGCACCTGAGAAGAAATACTCGATTGAATGTTTTCAATTCTGTTTTCACCGGATTCCCGATTGGTTTATTTATTGATGGTTCTGCAACACAAAGTAATGCAACCAATAATTTACTGAAGATCGAAAACTGTTTCATGGCCGGTATGACAACCAATTTTGCATCTGCATATGAGCAAACATATTTCACTAATCCTTCACGCCATAACAGCGTTTTTTCAGCAAATAATTACCTGAATATAGTTGATCCTTTCAATCTTACGACTCCCAATTTTCTTCCGAATACAACCGCAAACGTATATCTGCTGAATGGCTGGGTATATGTAAAAAGTGGTGCTACCCTGACAATCGAGCCGGGCACGATTATCCGTGGCGACAAAGTAAACAAAGGAGCTCTCATTATCGAAAGAGGTGCTCAGCTTATTGCTGAGGGTACATCTGCTGCTCCCATTGTTTTCACATCAAACCAGGCAGCCGGCAGTCGCGATTATGGTGACTGGGGTGGTGTAGTTATCTGTGGAAATGCCACGATCAATACTCCCGGAGGAGAAGCTACCATTGAAGGAGGCGTTGGTGCCACATTTGGTGGAGGTGCAAGTCCTAATGATGCTGATAACTCTGGTATTCTGAAATATGTACGTATCGAATTCCCGGGTATTGCGTTTGCTCCGAACAATGAAATTAACGGTTTAACACTCGGTGGTGTTGGTACCGGAACAACCCTGGACAATATTCAGGTTTCCTACAGTGGAGACGATAGTTATGAATGGTTTGGCGGAAAGGTGAATGCAAAACATTTAATCGCATTCCGTGGTTGGGATGATGATTTTGATGCCGATTTCGGTTTTACCGGAATGGTTCAGTTTGCCGTTGCTCTTCGCGACCCTGCAGTTGCTGATGTTTCAGGTTCAAATGGTTTCGAATGTGATAATGATGCTTCCGGAAGTGGTAATTCACCCTTTACACAATGTCTTTTCAGCAATGTAAGTATTTATGGTGCACTTGCTCTACCATCTACTACCATTAATTCAAATTACAAACGCGGTGCTCACCTGAGAAGAAATACCAAAATCAATATCTTCAATACAACAATCAGCGGATACCCTGTTGGTCTTTATATTGATGGTAATTCTACACAGGCGAATGCTATTGCCAATGAACTGAAACTTCAGAATACGATCCTGACCGGGATGCAAACGTTTTTTGCCGTTCCATCCGGACAAACCTGGAATGCTGCTGCTGAAGAAGCCTGGTTCTTTGATCCGACCCGTAATAATGACACATTGGTAAACAACACCAGTCTCATGATTACAGATCCATTCAACCTCACCAACCCGAATTTTATGCCACTTGCCGGGTCACCGGTATTCAAGAAATCGGCATGGGTAAGAACACTCAGTGGTCAGCTTACCTATAAAAATACTCCTTCAACTCCAATGAATAACTCAACGGTTATCTTGAAAAATGCCTCCAATGTTGTTATTGATCAGGTTACTACAAATGCAAGCGGTAATTATTCATTCAAAGTCCTCGATGGTTCTTACAATCTTTCTGGAACAACAACCAAACCCTGGGGTGGTGTAAATTCAAGCGATGCATTGGCTGCGATGAAACATTTTGTTGGCATTACTCCTTTGACTGGATTAAATATTGTGTCGGCTAATGTGAATGCAGATTTGACAGTGAACTCAACAGATGCTCTCCTGATTCAGCGTCGTTTTGTAGGTCTTGTCAGTTCATTCCCTGCCGGAAACTGGGCATTTGAAACAGCCTCCCAGACCATAAGTGGTACTGATGTTGTTCGTGACCTGAAAGCCTTGTGCTATGGAGATGCAAATGGTTCATTTGTTCCTGCTGCAAAAGAAGAAGCTTCTGTTCGTCTGATTGAAAAAAACACCATCAACCCTTTAAACGGTGAATTTATCAGCCTTCCGTTTGGTGTGGAATCTGCTGTTTCACTGGGAGCTATTTCCCTGGTTCTTGAACTACCGGCTGGTGCCATCGTACAAAATGTTGAAATGACAGATCAAAGCAATGTTGTATTCAATCAGAATGAAAATCTTTTATTCATTTCCTGGTTCGGAATTATGCCTTTGCAAGTCAATGCCGGAGAAACTGTTTTTTCTGTAAGCCTGTCAGGTATCAATATGAATAACAATACTCCAATTGGTATGATGGCCGGTAGTCAGATCTCCGACTGGAATGGGACTACTTACTCCAATATGTCTCTTACATTACCAAAGGTTGTTTTTATGGAAATGAACACCGATATCGTAAGAAATTATCCGAATCCTGCCAGTGGCCAGACTGTATTTACAGTTCAGGTTCAAAATGACGGCCCGGTCTCTGTACGCATTTTTAATATCTGCGGTGAATTGGTCTCCGTTCCTTATTCAGGATTCCTTACAAAAGGAAGCCATGCAATCAACTATGACGTGAAAGGACTGAAAGCCGGTTCTTACATGCTTGTTTTTGAATCGCAGAATGGTAGAAAATCAAGCACTAAATTAATTGTCATTGACTAATCAACAAGAAATATAAAAAGTACCGGGAGCGGATGGTAAAATTACTGTCCGCTCTCTGCATTAACTAATAATCACCGAAAAATTAAATAAACTGCATATGAAAAAAGTATTCCTTTCCATTTTTACACTTTTAATGTTGTCCGGAACCGTGTTTTCACAGACACTTACAACATCCTTGCCCCAGATTTTCAGCTATCCGGGAGAAGAGGTTATAATTCCTGTTAGTGTTGGTAATTTTAATGGTGTCGCTTCTGTATCCCTGTTGTTAAGCTATGATAACTCTGTACTGCAATTTGTTGGTATGCAGAATGTTAATGCCAATCTTACAGGAAGTTTTATTACAAATGTTATGCCGGGTGGAATTGGCGAAGAGTTAATTCTTTCCTGGTTTGCACTCGTCCCGGTTAATATTGGGACAGGAACCATGCTCGAACTAAAGTTCAATTATACCGGTGGAAGTTCCAGTTTGAAATGGGATACCCTCACTTTTGGCAATTGTCAGTATACCAATTTGATGGGTGATCCGATTACCGCTTCTTTTACAAATGGTCTTGTAACAGAGGTCAGTGCCAATACAACCTATGTTGATCAGGTTTTAGCCATACCCGCTACCGAAATTCTTATTCCTGTAACCGTGGCAAGTTTTAACAATGTTGCTGAAATTCACCTGAGTCTTTCTCATGACCATTCTGTAATTAGTTATCAATCTACTGATTATATCAATCCTGCTTTCCCTGCATCCAGTATTTCTGTGACAAATGGAGGAAATATTGTTCACATTAACTGGCAATCAACAAGTCCGGTGAATATCGGTGATGATACTTTATGCGTCTTACGTTTTATGTATAACGGAGGTTCCAGCCTGTTGGAATGGGATACCATTTCTGCAGGAGCCTGTTATTACAAAGATGTCAACGGTAATTTACTTCCCGGTACTTTTGTAAGTGGTGCAGTTAACCCGGCTCTGGTACAGTTGGGAATTGCTTCTGCAAGTATGTGCAACGGTAGTTCCATTACCTTGCCTGTTTCCGTTGGAGGCGCCAATGATATTGAGTCATTCAGTTTGAAACTGGCCTACAATGATGCGGTTATTGAATATACCTCCTTCCAGAATCTGAATCCGGCTTTAGCTTCCGGAACATTCTCAATTACAGATAATGGTGGAGTATTAAATATTGACTGGACTTCCTCTTCACCAGTTAACATTGGTACATCCATGGTATTTGAATTGAATTTTCAAACCATCGTTAACAATGGTGGATTATCTGATTTGGTATGGAGCAATACTGCATGTACATTTCATAATCCGGACGGTTTGAGTTTCCCGCTGAACCTCGTGGCCGGAAGTTTAATGATTACTCCCTTTATTAATGTTGGAAATGATCAGGAAGTATGCATTTATCATCCGGTAACATTATTTGCCGGTGCTTTGTTCGCTTCATATCTTTGGTCAACAGGTGATACAACTGCAGAAATTACGGTTGATTCAACAATGGGAAGCGGAATCTATTCTGTTACAGTTACGGATATGATGGGTTGTTCGGGCTATGATGAAATGAATCTGATTTTTGTTCCCTGCACCGGGATTAATGAAGTTGATATGTTGAAGCCGGTGATGTCTCTATATCCAAATCCGGTCTCCGGAAATACATTTACCTGTAATCTGAATAATATTAAAGGAGATGTTCTGGTTACGATTTCAGATCTTACCGGCAGAGTAATTTTACAGAAACAAATCAGCCAATTGAGTGATAAACCTCACAGTGAGGAATTTACACTTGATGTGAATAATGGGATTTATCTGCTCAGAGTTCAAACTGAAAGTGATATCCTCACAGAACGCCTGATCGTAGAATAATTATTTTTAAAGCTTTATGAAAGAGGCTGCCCTGGATGGGTGGCCTCTTTTTTTATATCCGGGCATAGAGCTCGATGAGTTCAACCAATCTGCTGGAATATCCCATTTCATTGTCATACCAGGCAACAACTTTTACAAGTTTATTTTTATCACCCAATACCGCAGTGAGCCCGGCATCAAAAATAGCACTGTGCCGGTTTCCGATAATGTCGATAGATACGATCGGATCTTCAGTGTATTCGAGTAAACCCTTGAAATGACCCTGTGCAGCCATTTTGAAAGCATGATTTATTTCTTCAACAGAAGTCGGGTTCCGCAAAGTACAGGCCAGATCGGTCAGACTGCCGTTAGGAACCGGAACCCGGATACCTGAACCTGCCAGATTGTTGCGCAAATGCGGAAAAATACGGGTTGCTGCCTTGGCTGCACCTGTTGTTGTAGGAACTATCGAATAGGCTGCGGCTCTTCCCCTGCGGTAGTCGCTGTGCGGAGCATCTATCAGGTTCTGATCATGTGTATACGAATGAACTGTAGTGATAAATCCTTTCTCAATACCCCATAAATCATCGAGTACTTTTATTAATGGAGCAACACAATTGGTGGTACAACTGGCATTGGAGATGACCAGATCATGATCGTCAATCGTATCCTCATTAATGCCGATTACAATATATTTTACGCCTTCTCCGGTTGCCGGTGACGTAATAATTACTTTTCGTGCCCCGGATTTTATATGCAGAAATGCCGATTTTTTATCTCTGAATACACCTGTAGCTTCCAGTACAATATCAATATCCAGTGCTTTCCAGGGTAATTTATCCGGTTGAGGTTCGGAATATACAAAAGTCGGTTTCCCGTCGACCAGTATTTTATCAGCCTGGGCTTCAATCTGACCTGGAAAACGTCCATGAATGGAATCGTATTTTAACAAATGGGCAAGACTGTTTGCATCACTCAGATCGTTGATTGCAACAACATCAATTGCTGGATGATTATGTAGTAAGCGGAAAGTAACGCGTCCGATGCGACCAAAGCCGTTAATGGCTACCCGTATCTTTTTCATCGTCTGGTAGGATTAGTTTTAAGACGACAAATTTAATCAAAAGACCCGTTGGTTTTATTTCATCAGCAATACATGCCCATAATGGCTATGTGGTGCGCCAAGGGCATCTTTGTATTTGATCCTGACTACATATACTTCTGGTGGTGCCGGTTTACCCTGATAGCTTCCATCCCATCCTTCTGACATAGAGCTGGAGGAATAGATCTGCACACCCCATCTGCTGAAAATATCTATCTGATATTCAGGGATATTCGTGCCGTAAATCATGAATAAATCATTATGATTATCCCCATTCGGACTAAAAGAGGTAGGAACATAAATCGTATTGTCAGGATATACAATTACTTCGCCACTTATCGTATCCCTGCATCCAAGAGAATTTACAACGTACAAAGTTGTAAGATAGGTTCCTGTATCGGAATACGTATGGATAGTGTTTTGTAAATCACTGTATGTCTGATCGCCAAAATCCCACAACCAGCTCACGGGATTTCCCATGGAATGATCATAAAATTTAATGGTCGGATCCAGCATACTGACCCTGTCGGGATGGTTTGTGAATTGAGCATCGGGAACAGGATATACATTGATATAAGCTGTCTTTTTTAGGGTATCGGAACAACCATATTGATTTGAAACAACAAGCTGAATAGTATACACTCCACTGCGGGTATATTCAAACCATGGGTGTTGAGCGCCGGAAGTTTGTCCGTTCCCGAGCGACCACTGATATTGCGCACCCGGAATCACATCCTGGGATAAATCCATAAACTGAACCTTCAATGGAGGGCATCCATCAGTTTGGTCAGCCATGAAATCGACTGTGGGTATTTTGATAATAAACACAGAATCAATGGTTACCGGACTTGTACAACCCAGTTGTGTAATCTGTAGGCTCAGAATTTTTGAACCCGGTGTTGTCCAGGCAATTTCGATTGGACCAGGTCCGCTACCCATTGTCTGACCACCATCAAATGACCAGTTAAACAAAGAACCCGGAATGGCAAACCCATTGTATGTTATTAAGGTACTCTGTCCAACACACAAACTGTCATCATTCAAAGAGAAATCGGAGGAGGGAATTGATTTAACAACAATCATAATCTGATCCTGATTTGCACAGCTGTTTAGGTCGATTCCATCCAATGTGTAAATGGTTGTTACCGTAGGAGATACAATGGGAGAGGTGGCAGTTGTCTGTCCGGCCAGACCCGGATCATCCGGTGTTGAACCCCATGTGTAAGCTATTGCTCCTGCTGCCTGAAGGATGGCTGATTCTCCGGGACAGATCGAATCAACAGAAGATGTAGCAGTTACAGGAGGCAGTGCATTTACAACAACTCTTACAGTATCAATATCCGAACAGAAATCAGTTACCGTTACAATGTAATTCGTGGTAACAAGCGGAGAAACGGATAATGTGGCACTCGTTGCACCGTTACTCCAGATATAGCTGCTTCCTCCTGTGGCTGTAATCTGGGCAGCTCCCCCGGTACAAATGCTTGTATCGGCTCCGGCATCTGCTGTAATTCCATTAATATTAACCAAAATGCTGTCCATAGATACAAAATCACAGACATCGGTAATGTTTAGGACGTATTGTGTTGGAATTGAGGGAGATACTGTTATTGTATCATCAGTCTGACCCGAACTCCAATTGTATTGAAATGGTTGAATACCTCCCGAAAACGAAGGTATAAGGCTTATCTGGCTTCCACATTGTATAATTGTATCCGGAGGTCCCAGATTCATCGACATTGGCGTGTAATCCAGTATTGTGAAATAAATGGTATCATAACTGGTCATGCAGATCGTGTTGGGAATGATGAGGATTACAGTCTCCGGCCCTTCAGGAATGCCATCAAAAATCGGATGGATAATGATACTGGCAGAATCTCCACCGATCGGGATCGTCAGAATAGGGGAAATGGAATCATAATCAACATCAAAAATAGCCGTACTATTCGGGCTGATAGAAAAGGGGATCACATATCCGTTTTCTGCAACAAAGGGAATTTTAAATGTAATAATTGCATCATTGCATCCTTCTATAGCGGTAAGATTTGTCAGATTCGGATTCGAAAAAGAAACAGTCGATTCAATACCACCACTCGTAAAACTTCCTTCTTCCAGAAAAACGCCGGAATCATACACCTGATCCCCTCCGTCAGCAATAGCAAGTTTAATATGATATTGAGTACAGGGAATGACACGGATCCAGGCAGTCAATACAGTTGTAAAACCGTCATATTGAATGGTAACTCCATTCGAATTGTCAACATAATACTGGGGATAGGAAGGAATAACGTTATTAATGGTTCCGATAGAAACAGGCGTATTCACGGTGCCCGGAACAATAGCGATATTACGGTCAGTAAAGTTTAAAAAGGTTTCAGGATCAACACCACTCACAAAAAAACCAAAGATGTCGTTCATCAGACCAATAACAAATTCAGGATATTCCTCAGACCCAAAAACATATCTGAAACGCATGGTATCGCCTTGCGGGATAAAATCAAATTCAAGGATAGAAGCATCAAAAGTAGGTTGGTTGGCAAGTTGGGTAAGAAGATCATCTCCGGGTGTGTTGTGCGGAAATCCAAGGGACGTTGAATTATTAGGTCCGATACAATTTGTTGGTTTCCCTGAGCTCAATATCAATCCGCTGGTCAATCCAAGGTTGGTAGCGGTTGACCCGGTCGTAAATGTACCAATCGAAAGCGGAGCACCGGTTAAAGTAACATTTGTCGCGGTAATACCCGCTCCAAGAAGCATATCCTCAACAAGTTGTACGGGATCACCCCCGTCGGTAACCTGCAGCTGAGCCTGTGCTGTCAAACAGAAAATTGTTAAAAACAGGAAAAGGCAGTATTTCAATAACTTCATGTCTTTATAAATAAATGGTGAACCTTTCGTTATAAAGAACAAGACAATAATGTATATGTTTAAGTTGTCTGCTGTATTATAAATGAATCAATTACTTTTGTATTTTAAAACTCCTGAACAATGAATGATATAAAAAACTACATCGATCAGCATAAAGATCGTTTCCTGGAAGAATTATTCGGACTCATTCGTATTCCGAGTATCAGTGCAGTAGCGGATCATAAAGCGGATATGCTTAAAGCCGCAGAATACTGGAAAGACAGTATTTTGAAAGCAGGCGCCGATAAAGCTGATATTTTTGAGACTGAAGGAAATCCCGTTGTGTACGGTGAGAAAATTATCGATCCGTCGATGCCTACAGTTCTTGTGTATGCACATTATGATGTCATGCCGGCTGATCCGCTTGATTTATGGACAACTCCTCCTTTTGAACCCCAGGTTCGGGATGGTAAAATCTTTGCCCGTGGCGCCGATGATGATAAAGGCCAGGGTTTCATGCATGCAAAGGCTTTTGAAGCCATGCTTGCTACCGGGAATCTTCCTTGCAATGTGAAATTTATGATCGAAGGCGAAGAGGAAATTGGCTCTGCCAGCTTACCGGCCTTCCTGTTGAAATATAAGGAAATGTTAAAATCGGATGTCATTCTGGTTTCGGATACCGGAATGCTTTCGCCTGAAATGCCATCTGTTACTACAGGATTAAGAGGTCTTGCCTATATGCAGGTGGAAGTTACCGGCCCGGATAAAGACCTGCACAGTGGTCTTTTTGGGGGAGCTGTACCCAATCCGATTAATGTACTTACGAAAATGATCGCCAGCCTGCATGATGATGAAGGAAGAATTACCATCCCGGGATTTTATGATGATGTTCTTGTCCTGACCGAAGATGAACGGGCTGATCTGGCACGTGCTCCTTTCAATCTGGATCATTATAAGGCAGCGCTGAATCTGGATGAAGTGTGTGGTGAAAACGGATATTCAACCATGGAACGCACCGGCATTCGTCCGGCTTTGGATTGCAACGGAATCTGGGGAGGCTACATCGCCGAAGGTACCAAAACCGTCATCCCGTCAAAAGCCTATGCAAAAATTTCAATGCGTCTGGTTGCCCATCAGGATCATCATAAAATTGCAGAATTGTTTACAAAACATTTCATCGCCATTGCTCCGAAATCTGTGAAAGTAAAGGTAGAAGCCCTTCATGGCGGACAAGCCTATGTTTCTCCTACAGATAACCCGGGTTTCCGCGCCGCCTCCAGAGCCTATGAAACAACTTTTGGAGTTCGTCCGGTTCCGGTTCGCAGTGGTGGAAGTATTCCAATTATTTCAACTTTTGAGCAGATTCTCGGAATTAAAACCATACTCATGGGTTTTGGACTGGAAAGTGATGTAATCCATTCACCCAATGAAAATTACCCGCTCTTTAATTTTTACAGAGGCATCGAAACAATACCTTATTTCTATCAATATTTTGTTGAAGAGTTTAAAAAGTAATTCATGCCAGCTGTGATGAAAGACCGGATCAGGAAACATGCTGTTGAAATTTTTCAGGAGCTGATCGGGATACGCAGGCATTTGCATGCCAACCCGGAGCTAAGCTACCAGGAAGAAAAAACGGCTGCCTTTATTCAGGAAACGCTGCGGAATTATGGGATTCCGTTTACTTCCGGGGTTGGAGGACATGGTATTGTCGGGTTGATCGAAGGCGGGAAACCCGGAAAAATGATCGCCCTGCGTGCCGACATGGATGCCTTGCCCATCACTGAAGTTAATGAAGTTCCCTATAAAAGTATCAACAGCGGTGTAATGCATGCCTGTGGCCATGATGTCCACATGACCTGTCTGCTGGGTGCAGCCAAAATTCTGCAGGAAATCCGGGAAGATCTTTCAGGATCGGTACGGCTGATTTTTCAGCCTGCCGAGGAAAGCTTCCCCGGAGGAGCCTCCCTGATGATCAAAGACGGAGTGCTGGAGAACCCGGTGCCGGCTGCCATTCTGGGTCAGCATACCCTGCCAACTCTGGAAGCCGGAAAAGTGGGTATGAAAAGTGGCA
This sequence comes from uncultured Bacteroidales bacterium, assembly GCA_964386485.1. Classification (GTDB taxonomy): domain Bacteria; phylum Bacteroidota; class Bacteroidia; order Bacteroidales; family CAIXZF01; genus CAIXZF01. Next base: position 14,027 of record CAYLTH010000030.1, read on the forward strand.
TGTATATGGCCAGTACCGATGAAATTTATCTGACGGTAAAGGGGAAAGGCGGTCATGCCGCCACCCCCGAACTTCTGATTGATCCGGTGGTCGCTGCTGCCCAGATTATTGTTGCCCTTCAACAGGTCGTTAGCCGGAAAGCCAATCCTGCCACACCAACCCTGCTGTCGTTTGGTAAAATTATTGGCGACGGACGTACCAATATCATTCCGGATACCGTCACTATCGCGGGTACCCTGCGGACATTCGATGAAGTCTGGCGCAAACAGGCCCATCACCATATTACCACCATCGCCCAAAATACGGCACATGCATTCGGTGCAAGCTGTGAAGTAAATATTCATGCGGGTTATCCGTTTGTGGTGAACGATGAAAGCCTGACAACCCGAACCTTTAATCATGCAGCAGAATTTCTGGGATCCGAAAACGTTGTGCCCCTTGAAATGCGCATGACGGCCGAAGATTTTGCCTATTATTCCCAGATTATTCCCGGGTGTTTTTATCGTTTAGGGGTTCGCAATGAAAGCCGGGGAATTACCTCGAATTTGCATACGCCCACCTTTGATGCCGATGAACGCTCCCTCGAAATCGGTGCCGGGCTCATGGCCTGGCTGGCCTTCACCGAACTCGAATCCTGATGAATTCAACCTGGCTGCCCACTACTTTGGATGAAGTCCGGCGACTGGGTTGGGATTATATTGATGTCATCCTGTTTACAGGTGATGCCTATGTGGATCATCCTTCATTCGGTGCAGCCATGATCGGGCGCATCCTCGAAAAATACGGTTACCGGGTGGCAATAGTGCCCCAGCCAAACTGGCAGGACGATTTACGCGATTTTAAAAAGTTGGGAAAACCCCGCCTCTTTTTCGGAGTGACTGCCGGAAATATGGATTCGATGGTGAATCATTATACCGCTGCCAAACGACTTCGGTCGGATGATGCCTATACCGCCGGTGACAAGGCCGGATTCCGCCCGGATTACCCGACAATCGTGTATACCAAGGCACTGAAACAGTTTTTTCCGGATGTCCCGGTTGTTTTGGGAGGAATTGAGGCATCCCTTAGAAGAGTAACCCATTACGATTACTGGCAGGATCGTCTGATGCCTTCGTTTCTGGTGGAAACCGGTGCAGATTTGTTGGTTTATGGAATGGGGGAGAAGGCGATCCTGCAAATTGCCGGAGATTTTCAATCCGGAAAAACGGCCGCCGAAATGAAGGATATTCCTCAAACAGCCTGTTTTGTGAAGGATGTACCCGATCACCAGGATGTTTTATTTCTGCCATCATGGGAAGAGTGCCGAAAAGATAAACAATCCTTTGCGCGTCATTTTAAAATTCTGGAAACCGAATCCAATAAAGTAAACCCCAAAACACTGATCGAAGCCTATCCGGAGGGGTTTGTCAGGGTCAATCCACCATTTCCACTGACCACTGAATCCGAAATGGATGAATATTACGCCCTTCCGTTTACACGCCAGCCACACCCGAAGTATAAAAAGAGGGGAGATGTGCCCGCTTACAACATGATCCGCAACAGTGTCAATATTCACAGGGGCTGCTTCGGGGGCTGCAGTTTTTGTACTATTTCCGCACACCAGGGAAAATTTGTTACCAGTCGGTCCGAAGCGGGAATATTGCAGGAATTGGAAGACATGACTCAGGTCCCGGGATTTAACGGTGTTATCACTGATCTGGGCGGTCCTTCCGGCAATATGTACCGCATGGCCGGAGTCGATCTGGCGATGTGCTCCAAATGCAGCCGCCCAAGCTGTATCTTTCCGTCAATTTGTAAAAACCTGAATACCGACCATCATCCCCTTATTTCTTTGTATGATAAGTCGCTGAAAGTCAAGAACATTAAGCGGGTTTATATCGGAAGTGGTGTGCGTTATGATCTGTTTACTTCCCGCCCACCGGAAGAAACAAAGAAAAACGCCTACAATGAATACGTCGAAAAACTGGTGAGCCGCCATGTGAGCGGACGATTGAAAGTGGCTCCCGAACACACCTCCGACCGGGTTTTAAAACTGATGCGGAAACCGTCGTTCACCCTCTTCCATGAATTCCGGAAATTATTTCTGAAGTACTCCGAAAAGCATGGATTAAAACAACAAATTATACCGTATTTCATTTCCAGTCATCCCGCCTGCGAGCCCGAAGATATGGCCGAACTCGCAGCCGATACCCGCTCACTCGGCTTTCAGCTTGAACAGGTTCAGGACCTGACTCCCACACCCATGACCCTGAGTTCAGCAATCTACTATACCGGCATCGATCCCTATACCATGAAACCCGTTTATACGGCCCGCAGCAAACAGGAAAAGGATGATCAGAAACGCTTCTTTTTCTGGTACAAACCTGAAAACCGGACCTGGATCAGCCAGCAGCTCAGAAAGATGAACCGACCGGATCTGTTACGGTTCTTTAGCGGGAAATGATTTTTGAAATTTTGGCAAATCAGCTTGTCTTTTATTGATGAATTGTATATATTTGATGTCTTAAAATTCAGACAATGAAAAAGAGATCTTTCCTGTTGGTATTTTTAGTAATTATTGCTGCTACATGCTACTCTCAATTAACAACGGTAAGTGGAACAGTTACTTACAAAAATTTATTTTCAACTCCCATGAATAATTGTACCGTGGAACTTCTTCAGGGAGCTGTTGTATTTTATTCAGCAATAACGGATAGTACTGGTAATTATCAGATTAACCTCGTCGCTCCCGGAAATTATACTATAAAAGTAACAACACAAAAACCGGCAGGTGGTATGGCGGCGGCAGACGGACTCAGTATCTTAAGACATTTTGTCGGAATGCCTCCATTGTTGACCGGTTTAAACCTGCTAGCTGGCGATTGTAGTAATGACGGCTATTATAATGCTGTTGACGCTTTATTAGTTTCAAGGCGATTTGTTGCTCAGATACCAACTTTCCCTGCTGGCGACTGGATTTTTGAACAGTTTACTGTCGTTGTAAATGGTAATCCGGTTATTCAGAATCTAAAATGTCTTTGTTTTGGTGACACCAACGGTTCTTATATACCTTCTTCTCTTCCTTAAATTTTTGAAATTTTCCTCAAATCGACTTGTATTTCATTGAAGAATTTTATATATTTGATGTCTTAAAATTCAGAAGTATGAAAAAGATTGTTGCAATTTGCTTTGTGTTGTTGGTTCACACAGCCATTTACAGCCAGCCAACCATTGTTGTTCCGACCATTACCGGAGCCATTCCGGGATCAACTGTTACAGTTTGCATTCAATTCCTGAATTTTACAACGGTTAGTTCCCTGAACCTTGAATTGGTATTTGATCCGACAGTTTTAGATTTCCAAAATTGCACTTTCCCGCTTCAATCCATGCAAGGTGGTTTTAATGTTGGGAATAGCGATGATAGTACTTTTTATTATGCCTATTTTGGACTGGAACCGATTGATACAATAAATGGGATTGTTGTATGTATTAACTTTCTATTCATGGGAGGCACATCAACGCTTATCCCTCTTCCCATACCCGGTGTAACGATTATTCCGGGTTCAGTTTCCTCTCTGGTTGCAGGTCTTCCGGAAAGCACAATAAATAATCAGGAACTTAAAATTTCCCCCAATCCCTTCCCGGCCGGTTCCGGTGAATTAACAATTCAGGCACCGGAAGGAATATACCAATTGGAAATTTTCAATGGTATCGGTTCATCCGTGATGGAGGAAAGGATTACCATCGGCTCGGATGGAATACTACGCCATCCCGGATTTTCACTGAAACCAGGACAGTACTGGATACGCTTACGAAATAATCAGAATTTGTTGTCCTCAAAGCTGTTAATCTATTAGATCATAAAGACTAATGTTATTATCATTTTAAGCGCAATCATATGAATAGAATTAGCATAGTTCTGACTTTCGTTTTATTCGGAATGCTTTATGGGAATGCTCAAACATATCTGATTTCCGGAACATTAAGGTATCGATCTGTCAGTTCGCCTCCGATGGACAGCTGCACCATTCAGCTTATGCAGAATGGAACTGTCGTGTCTACAGCTATTGTAAATGCCCAGGGTTATTATCAATTTGCAAATATTTCGGCAGGAACATATACATTTTCTTATATAATGCAGAAAAAATGGCGAACCAATAATGCCAGTGATGCCTTGGCGATCGTCCGATACTATGTTGGAATTCCGCCGCTTATCAGTGGTTTAGGCCTTGAGGCTGCTAAAATTTCTCCCGATCCCTATATTAACTCCTTAGACGCACTTTTGTGCGCAGCCCGTTTTGTCGGGATAAACCAGAACTACCCCGGTGTCAGCGACTGGGTATTTGATAATCCGACGATTCTGGTTAATAATCAAAATGTTACCCAGGATATCTATTGCCTCAATCGCGGGGATGTAGATGGGAATACCTGGTATTAA
>CAYLTH010000030.1:18543-30425 GCA_964386485.1 uncultured Bacteroidales bacterium
CCTACATTTACGTCCTCCAAACCCTTAAAAGCATGAAGTATTCCAGCCTGCTCCTGATCAGCCTTTTGATCTCCGCTACTACGGTTTTGTCGGGAAATGACCCGGTAAAAAAATCAGTTGATTCGTTAACGTCTTCAACACTGAACGGTCTGAACTTTCGTAACATCGGCCCGGCCTATTGCTCCGGACGTATTTCGGATTTTGCCGTAAACCCGGCCAATCCTTCCGAATACTATGTGGGTGTTGCTTCCGGTCATATCTGGAAAACCACCAATGCCGGAACAACTTATCAGCCGGTTTTTGATAATTATGGGAGTTATTCCATTGGTCCTGTAGTTCTCGATCCCAATAACCCGCATGTGGTGTGGGCTGGCAGTGGTGAATACAATAGTCAGCGCTCTGTAGCCTACGGAGATGGCGTATACAAATCGGAAGACGGAGGGCAGTCATGGAAAAACATGGGATTAAAAAATTCAGAGCACATCGGGCGTATCCTGGTGGATCCCCGAAATTCCGATGTTGTCTTTGTAGCTGCCCAGGGCCCGCTCTGGGGACCCGGAGGTGATCGCGGCATCTACAAAACAACCGATGGTGGCAAAACCTGGAAACAAGTTCTGTTTATCAGCGAGAATACAGGTGCAACCGATATTGTCTGCGACCCGCGGAATCCGGATGTTTTGTATGCAGCATCCTATCAGCGTCGTCGCCATGTCTGGACCTTAGTGGATGGAGGGCCCGAAAGTGCCATCTATAAATCAACCGATGCCGGAACCACCTGGAACAAACTCAGCAGTGGTCTGCCCGATGGCGAAATGGGCAGGATAGGATTGGCTATTGCCGCTAAAAATCCGGATATCATATATGCCATCATTGAAGCCCGCGAAGACAAAGGCGGGGTTTACCGTACCCTAAACCGGGGCGCCAGCTGGGAAAAACGCAGCAACCATGTAGCCGGGAGTCCGCAGTATTATAATCGTATTTATGTAGATCCGCAAAATGCCGACCGCATTATTTCGATGGATACCTACACACAGGTTTCGGTTGACGGAGCGAAATCCTGGAAAAACCTGAGCAATAAACACCGCCATGTGGATGATCATGCCCTGTGGATTGATCCGAATAACGGAAATCATCTTCTGATCGGTGGCGATGGCGGAATTTATGAAACATGGGATCTGGAGAACTGGAATTTTAAACCCAATCTCCCGGTTACACAGTTTTACAGGGTCTCCACCGACAATGCCACACCATTTTATAATGTGTATGGCGGAACCCAGGACAATGCTTCCATGTATGGTCCTTCCAGGAATATTAGCGGATTGGGGATAGTCAACGACGACTGGGTTGTAACCCATGGTGGCGACGGGTTTGAAACCCAGGTTGATCCCAAAGACGATAACATCCTGTATGCTCAGGCACAATATGGTAATCTGGTCCGATATGATAAGCGTTCCGGTGAAGAGCTGCCCATACAACCCATGCCACCCGCCGGGGAGGCTTACCGCTGGAACTGGGACAGCCCGCTGCTCATCAGTCCGCATAAAAATACACGACTGTATTTCGCAGCCAACAAGCTTTTCCGCAGCGAAGACCGCGGAAACTCCTGGGAAGTCATCAGTCCCGACCTTACCCGCCAGCTCGACCGCGACAAATTGCCGGTTATGGGAAAAATTCAGAGTCTGGATGCCGTGGCCAAAAATGCATCAACCTCCTTTTACGGGAATATTGTCAGCCTGGCAGAATCCCCTAAACAGGAAGGTCTGATTTATATCGGAACCGACGACGGTTTAATTCAGATTACCGAAGATGGTGGCAAAAACTGGCGGAAAATCGAAAAATTTGCCGGTATTCCGGATCTGACCTACGTCAGCTTTATTTTAGCTTCACAACATGATGCCAATGTGGTCTATGCAGCCTTTGATAACCACAAAAGTGCCGATTTCAAACCCTATATTCTGAAAAGCAGCGACAAAGGAAAAACCTGGACAGCCCTGCAGGGCAATCTTCCGGAACGGGGCACTGTTTATACCCTGGCTGAAGATCATATTCTGCCAAACTTATTGTTTGCCGGCACGGAATTCGGGCTTTTTACCAGTCTGAACGGCGGGAAACGCTGGATTCAGATGAAAAGTGGATTGCCTACTGTTGCCATCAAAGACATTGAAATTCAAAAACGGGAGAATGATCTGGTACTGGCCAGCTTCGGCCGCGGATTCTATATTCTCGATGATTATACGCCGCTTCGCCAGCTGAGTACAGAAAATCTCAATAAGGAACTTCATGTGTTTCCGGTGAAAGATGCGCTGATGTTCATCCCGCGCGGTGAGCGCTACGGACAGGGCGAAAGTTATTATGCCGCGAAGAATCCGCCTGTGGGTACAGTTTTTACGTACTATGTCCGTGAAAGTCCTAAATCACTGAAAGCCTTACGATTGAAAGCCGAAAAAGAGGCCGACAAAAAGAAGGAAGAGCTGAAGATTCCGTCGATGGAACAGCTAAGAGCAGAAGAAAAGGAAGAATCGCCTTTCTACTTATTTACTATTCTTGATCAGGATGGCCGGGAAGTCAGATCGCTGAAGGGCAGTTCATCCGAAGGTATCCAGCGTCTCGTCTGGGATTTTCGCTATCCTTCTGTGAGACCGGTTGGAACTTTACAGCCATTCGATAACAACAGATCAGGAGCCTGGGCTGTCCCGGGATCTTATAAGCTTAAGGTTTCAAAGGTAGTGGATGGTGAAGAAATTCAGTTGAATGAGGAAATCAGTTTTAATACCGTTGTTCTCAATAATACCACATTACCTGCAACTGACCGCATGGCACTTACTGCGTTTCAAAAGAAAATCAGTGAACTCAGCCGTTCGGTCAACGGTGCTTCACAAGCCTGTGAGGATATGACCAGCAATGTAAAAATCATGAGAGAGGTAATTAAGGCATTGCCGGGTGCACCGGCCAGTCTTGCCAAAACAGCAAAAGATATTCTTAGAAAGCTCGATGAGTTGTCAATACAATTGGATGGTGATCCCTTGCTTGCCAAACGCAATGTAAACCAGACTCCTTCCATTACCGAACGGGTGAACGATGTGGTTTACAGTATTTATGGAACTACTTCTTCGCCAACCCAAACAATGGAGGATGCGTATGTGATTTCGCGCAAAGCGTTTGAGCCGGTATTGGCGGAGCTCCGTAAAATTCAGGAATCCGATGTAAGAATGTTAATGGATGAACTTGAGCGCCTCGGTGCTCCCTGGACTCCCGGTCGGGTTCCTACGTTAAAGTAATCGTCATTCTTGCATTCTGGCCTTCTCGCACTCCTGCATTCTTCTCATTCCCGCCTTCTGGCATTCATTACCCTTCCATCCCCCTGCAAATCGTCAGAAAATCTTCTGTACTGAGTTGCTCCGCCCGTTTCTGACTGAAAGCATGGTCGAGGGGTTTGTCTGGCTGGAGGATGCTTTTCAGGGCATTGCCCAACATTTTACGCCTTTGGTTAAATGCCGTTTTAACAATCCGGAAATACAGATCTTCATTGTATCCTGATGGGAATACCGCTTTCCGGGTAAGACGAATGACGCCCGATTTCACTTTGGGTGGTGGAAAAAAGACATGCTCACTGACCGTGAAAAGATATTCAATATCATAATAGGTTTGTAGCAGAACACTTAGTATTCCATATTCTTTACTACCCGGTGGAGAAGCAATCCGTTGCGCTACCTCCTTCTGGATCATACACACAACAGTCTGAACCTGATCCTTATGCGCCAGCACTTTAAAAAAGATCTGACTGCTGATATTATATGGGAAATTTCCGATGATGTTAAACGGACCCTGCAGGATGGAATGCAGGTCAAATTTGAGAATATCGGCCCGGATAAGCTGTTCGGACTTCACTATCTGCAAAACCAAAAGCTCCTCTGCTGCATCCTGATCTATCTCGATCAGATGAAGCGAAGGGAAGGGTTTTTCAAGCAGATATTTTGTCAGCATCCCGGTACCCGGCCCGATCTCCACCAGGGGCAGGCTTTCATCTGTCATTGCATCCGCAATTTTACGGGCAATATTGTGATCGGTCAGAAAATGTTGTCCGAGTGCTTTTTTGGGTCTGATCATCAGTGAAGGTATCAGTAAATCAGAGACTATCACCCCGTAGTGCCCGGAAGCGTTTGCGGGCATCCACCGTGAATAAACTTCCCGGAAACTTCGTCAAAATTTCCTGGTATAATTCCATCGCAACGGTTTTGTTATTCAATTGAATATCATTGAGTTCTGCCCGTTTAAACAGGGCATTATCGGCGAGAATGTCTTCAGGGTAGGTGGTATAACAAAGCTGATACAACGAATCGGCCACGGTAAACTGACTTTTCTTAACAGCAATGCCGGCTTTGGTAAACAATACTTCATCATATAAAGAGTGAGGTACATTTAACAAGGCGATGCTGTCGAGGATCTGCCATGCAATATCATCCTTATTTTGATATTCCGCCAGTTTTGCACGTGCATACACTTTTAAACCCGTGGCAGTTGAATCTTCAAAAAGATTATCGCCCAGCATCAGCGAAAGTTCCATGGCATCATTGCAAATGAGCTTGGATGTCGCGGCTTTCAACACATCCAGCTGCGCTTTGGCCCAGTTGAATTCGCCAATATAGAATGAAAGTTTTGCATTGCGGAATTTAGCTTCATGTCCAAGCGGATCATTCTTGAAAACCTTATCCACCTGAGAGTAGAGGAGGGTAGCTTCCCAGACTTCCCCGGCAAAAAGGTAAATATCTCCCAGCTCCAGTTTACAATCGGCTTTTTGCTGATTCGATGCTGCCGGAATTTCCAGCGCCTGATTCAGGATGTCGATGGCTTTGTCGGTATTCGCAAGATAAAAGGCTTCCAGATGAGCCAGATTCCTGACCAGATGAATTGTTCCGGTATTGTAGCCAAGCTCGGCCAGGGTGGTTTCATAATCCTTTTCGAGCTGGATTAGCTGACCCTGTGTTTTGGTGTAATTTCCGGTTAGGCGGAGGTAGGCCACATTCAGCAGTTCGATGCGTGAACTCATGTAAAATGGAGCTTCCTTTCCTTTTGAAATGACATATCGTAAGGCTTCATCCGCCACATCCAGCGAATTGTTTGAAATGCACAATTTCGCCAGCTCATATACTTTCTGACCGTTTGCACCCAGGCGTTTATCAATCGATTTTGCCTGCGTATACGCCATGTCAAAGTCCTTCTGCTGAACCGAATACCAAATCAGCATCTCCGAATAATAGGTGCGATCCGGATATTTTTGAATCCGTTTTAAAATAGCCTTGCGGAAATTTTCATTTTTTGTTCCATCCGGATCATTGGCCAGTACATCCTGCATCCTGTCCTGTACATAGTTGATTTTGGTGATGTCGTAATCCACATAGTTCAGGTATTCTTCTGTCATCTGGTTGATGTCACCCATCGACATATAAATGTTTGCCAGCTCCATATTAAAGGGGTAATCAGGTATAAGCTGACGTCCTTTCATATAGGTTTTTACAGCCAGTTCCGATTCGCGTCTCGACAGAAACGCATTCCCGATTTCGGATATTGAATTTCGTTCTGCCGGCAAATTCTGAAGAATTTCATCGTACTGTTTCTGGGCTTTTGCGGGTTCATCCTGTCGTTTATAAACATATCCGAGATCAACAGCATAGCGCTTGGTCGCCGGTTCCATTTTAATTTGTTTCCGGACGAGTTTCTCCGCTTCCTTATACTGCTGACTTTCTAAATAGCAGTAAATCAGATAAGTATAATAATAATTGGATGGTTTCTCTTCATATAACCGAAGAAAAATACTGGCAGCCTTTTCATAGTCCTTTTCCTGAAAAAACATAATGGCCAGCTGGTCGTCCTTGCTGTTCTGGCTTAACGCCGGAAACTGAGCAAACAAACCGATGGACAACAATACCAGAAAAAGAAGCTTTTTAATCATTGTCTTTCTTAATTAATAATATCAAAACCGGTATACGGCTGCAATGCAGCCGGTATGCGGATTCCGTCAGGAGTATTGTGATTCTCCAATAGGGAAGCCATAATCCTTGGTAACGCCAGTGCGCTGCCGTTTAGTGTGTGAGCAAATTCCATCTTGCCGTTTTCGTTTTTAAAGCGAAGTTTCATACGGTTCGACTGGAAGGCTTCAAAATTCGATACAGAACTAACCTCCAGCCATTTTTCCTGACCGGCTGCAAATACTTCAAAATCATAGGTAAGGGCAGAGGCAAAACTCATATCTCCCCCGCACAGTCTGACAATCCGGAATGGCAGTTCAAGTTTGCGAAGCAGGCCGGCCACGTGTTCGCGCATTTCTTCAAGCACAGCATAAGACTTTTCAGGATGCGAAATTTGCACGATCTCTACTTTGTCGAACTGATGGAGGCGATTCAACCCGCGTACATCTTTGCCGTATGATCCGGCTTCCCGACGGAAACAGGCCGAATAGGCAACGTTTTTGATGGGCATTTCCTGGGCTTTCAGAATAACGTCCCTGTATATATTAGTAATGGGTACTTCTGCTGTGGGGATTAAGTATAATTTGTCGATTCCTGCAAGATACATCTGACCTTCTTTGTCCGGTAATTGTCCGGTTCCAAACCCGGATGCTTCATTAATCAGATAGGGGGGCTGATATTCGAGATACCCGGCTTTCACGGCTTCATCCAAAAAGAAATTAATGAGGGCGCGTTGCAGGCGGGCACCTTTTCCGCGATAAAACGGAAAACCGGCTCCGGTAACTTTACTGCCCAGTTCAAAATCAATAATCTGGTATTTGTTTGTCAAATCCCAATGGGGCACCTTTGGATCCAATGGCGGTATAACACCTTCACTGTGAACGATTTCATTATCTTCAGGAGTTTTCCCGCGCGGGACACTGCTGTGCGGAAGATTGGGCACCTGAACGAGCAATTCATGCATATCCGTCAGGGCTTTTTCCATGGCTTCATTAAATCCCTTCAGCTGTTCTTTCAATTCAGCATTGCGCACTTTCAGGTCATTGGCCTCATCCGTGCGGCCACTTTGATACAGGCTTCCGATTTCTTTTGCAATACGATTGGTTTCGGCTAAAGCATCATCCTGATTTTTCTGGGCTTCGCGGCGCTGACGGTCGATTTCGAGCACCTGACGGATGATTTCTTCACCTTTAAAATTCTTTACCGATAAACGTTCAATAACAAATTCGGGATTTTCTTTGATAGTATTGATCTGTAGCATGGGAGAAAAATTTAATCCTCAAAATTACGATAATAATAGTGGTAAAAAACGAAAATCTCCTGACTGATCAGCCAGGAGATTTTACAAAACCATTTAAAACAAAAGGTCTTTAGTTTTCTTCATTCCCGGCAAAAGGAACAACAGAGACGAATGATTTATCATCTTTCTTTCTCTTAAACTCGACCATTCCGTCGGTAAGTGCAAATAGGGTATGGTCTTTTCCGATACCTACGTTGGTTCCCGGAAAATGACGTGTACCACGTTGTCTTACAATAATATTTCCTGAAGTGGCAAATTGACCGCCAAATATTTTGATGCCTAAACGCTTGCTGTGTGATTCGCGTCCGTTCGATGAACTACCGGCTCCTTTTTTATGTGCCATGGTGCTTTATTTTTTAATCCTGAAAATTATTCGGCTGAATTAGCCTCTGTTTCGTTTGCAGTTTCAGTTTCGATGATAACAGGTTCGGCAAGTTTGGCTTTTGGGGCCGTTTTTACTCCTCCGGTTATGATTCCTTCAATCTGAATCTGGGTGAACTGTTGACGGTGACCGTTCAGTTTCTGATAACCTTTTCTGCGTTTTTTCTTAAAAACCAGAACTTTATCACCTTTTTCATGGGATAAAACTTTTGCTGTAACCTGCGCTCCTTCTACATGGGGCATGCCAACAGAAATTTTTCCATCCTGGTCCAGTAACAGAACCTCGTCGAAACCAACTTCGGTTCCTTCATTGTTTTCAAGCCTGTGAACAAACAATTTCTGATCTTTAACGACTTTAAACTGTTGGCCTGCAATATCTACGATAGCGTACATTTTCTTGCGTATTATACCTAAAAATTTGGGAGTGCAAAGATAAGGAAAATTTCTAATAACCAAAGCATTTCATTTATTTTTGTAAAAATTTTCACAAATGGAACACTACCCGGTTTATGTTGGCGGTGAGTTTATACACACTACAACAACAATCTCTGTAAACAATCCCTTTAACGGGAAGGAAATCGCGCAGATCAGTCTGGCGGGCGCTGCTGAATTGGAATCAGCAATTTTAAAAGCCCTGGCTGTCAAACCCCTGATGCGTGATATGCCATCGGGACAAAAGTACGAAATTTTAATGACAATGGCCCGGAAAACGGAGCAAAAGAGGCAGTATCTGTCGGAAATACTATCAGCCGAATCCGCCAAACCCATTAAATATGCGTTGGGGGAAACCGATCGGGCCGTGGCAACCCTGATTGCTGCAGCAGAAGAAGCCAAACGTCTGCCCAAAGAATATATCGATCTCGAGTGGACTGCTGGAGGCAAAGGAAAAGAGGGCTTGCTCCGCTATTTCCCGGTTGGGATCGTTGCCGGGATCACCCCCTTTAATTTTCCGCTGAATCTGGCCATCCACAAAATTGCTCCGGCAATTGCAGCAGGATGTCCGATTATTCTGAAACCGTCTTCCTCCACGCCGCTCAGTATGCTTGAGTTCGCCAAAATTGCCCATGAGTCAGGACTTCCGGCCGGTGCCCTTTCCATTCTTCCCATGGACAGAGCACTTGCTTCCAATCTCATAACCGATCCCCGCATCAATCTAATTACTTTTACCGGTTCGCCTCCGGTTGGCTGGAAAATAAAGCAGGATTGCGGTAAGAAGCGGGTAACCCTTGAACTGGGTGGGAATGCCGGTGTAATCATTACCGAAACAGCCGACCTTGATCTGGCAGTAAGTAAATGTGTGATGGGGGCATTCTCTTATTCCGGACAGGTTTGTATTCATACCCAGCGGATTTATGTTCATCAATCCATTTTTGATGCTTTCCGGCAAAAATTCACTGAAGCCACGGCAAAACTGGTTCAGGGAGATCCTGCTGATCCGAAAACCGATATCTCAGCCATGATTGATGAAGCCAATGCCATCCGTGTTGAAAGCTGGGTCAATGAAGCTGTTGAAGCAGGAGCAAGCCTCCTTGGCGGAGGAAAACGGGACGGAACCTATTTTGAACCCACGATTCTGACCCATACAAAGCAGGACATGAAAGTGAGTTGCTGCGAAGTCTTTGGCCCGGTTGTTACCCTTGAGCCCTATCACGATTTCAATGATGTTATCCCAATCCTGAATCATGGTGAATTCGGCCTTCAGGCTGGGGTTTTTACGAACAAAATAAGTGAGATGAATTATGCTTTTCGTGAAATCGAAGCCGGGGGTATTATTATAAATGATGTGCCGACTTTCCGTGTCGATCATATGCCTTATGGTGGAATAAAAAATTCAGGCTTTGGAAGAGAGGGTGTTAAGTATGCCATTTTCGAAATGCTGGAACCCCGGCTGCTGGTGAAAAATTTTTAAAGGTTTTTGCATGAACAATTGGTTTTTTAGCTATATTTGCAGCAGTAAAAACTAAAACCCTATAACTATGAAGAAATTTACTCAGATCTTTTTCGTTTTGACAATGGTTGCTTCAGTGGCATTTGCACAGCAAACCAGAAACACAGACATCAAGAAAGTCAATGATGCCAACACCCATCAGGTACAGGCAACAGATAATACACTGGTAACCAGTGTTATGGAAAGCTTCGAAGGCGCATTTCCTCCTGCAGGCTGGTCATTATACAGCCCGGATGGCGGAACCGGTTGGGAAGCTATTACAGTAGGTACTACTCCGCTTCCAGGTTGGAATGGTGGTGTTTGTTTTCCTGCTCCCGGCGGAAATGGTGGCAATGTACAGGCATATGCTTCCTGGGGAACCGGTGGTGCTACGGCCAATGACCAATGGATGGTAACCCCTCAGATTACAATTTCTGCCGGTTACACTCTTTCTTTCTGGATGCGTAAATTTTCTGATGTTTATCTGGATCAGGTTGACATTAAAATCTCAACTACAGGAAATCAGACCACGAATTTTACCACAACCCTTGCTGCCATTGCTTTGGCTGCCACCGATACCGGTTGGGTTTCTTATCAGTATGACCTCAGCAGCTATGCCGGTCAGAACATTTACATCGCTTTCAATGAGCATGTAGCTGATAACTTCAATGATGGTGCTGCTATCATGGTTGACATGGTTCGCGTTGACCTGGGTTCAGGTATTGCCAGCCAGAGCAACAATCAGAGTGTACGTCTTTTCCCGAACCCTGTTCGCGAAAACCTCAACATCGAAAGCGCTGACGCTATTCAGGATGTTCGCATCAGCAACATTCTTGGTACCATGGTTTTAAACCAGACTGTGAATGCTTCCAAAGTTCAGATCAATACATCTGACCTGCAACCAGGTGCTTATTTTGTTACCGTTAAAACTGAAAATGGTTCAACAACCAGAAGAATTAACGTAGCCAGATAATATCTGTTTAAAAGTTTTTGAAAAGGGGTGAAAAATATTTCACCCCTTTTCTTTTATATGCCAAAAAACATGCTATTTTTGTCTATCTTAACTTAGTATTCATTAAACCCACAAAATCATGAAAAAATTTACACGTATTTTTAGTGCATTAATCGTTGCTGTTTTATTCAGCTCAAGTCTGTTTGCACAGACTCAGGAAGTTTCCCCATTCTGCCCCTTTGCTAAACCAGCCGTTTCAGCAAGCGATGCAACCTGGGATATTTTATTCAGCTGGTCAGTTACTGCTGCCGGTGAACAAGCTATTGAAACAGATGGCCAATTCCTGTATACTGCAAAGTGGTCAGCAAATGGATATATTAAAAAATATAATGTAGCCGGTGCTGTTCAGGATTCATTTCAGATCACTGGTGTTGGTGCCGGTATCCGCGATTTAGCGTATGATGGCACCTATTTCTATGGTGGAAAAAATGCTGGCGTTATCTATAAAATGAACTTTGCTGCTACTCCTCCTGCTTTGGCTGGTCAGTTTACGGCTTCCGGTGTTGCCGGTGTTCGTCACCTTGCTTATTCTCCTATTGGAAACAGTGGTGCCGGAAGTTTCTGGTGCGGTGGCTGGGCTGATATGTTTGAAGTAAGTCTGACCGGAGCTAACCTGGGTACTGCTGCCGGAATTGGTTTAACCGGTATGTACGGTTCTGCTTATGATGGTATTACTGCTGGTGGTCCATATCTTTGGTTATTCGATCAGGGTGCTGGTGTTGGTACTCCTCAGCTGATTCAGCAATTCAAAATCTCGAATAAAACCTTAACCGGTGTTACCCATGATGTTTCCGATATCCCTGGTTATGATGCTGCTGCTGCTATCGGTGGTGGTTTGGCTTCAAACATTGGCCTCGTTGCCGGTAAACTCGTTTTACTTGCTAGTGTACAGCAGGCTCCAAACCTTGTTGCTGCCTATGAACTTGCAATTGCTACCGGTACTGGTGTTAATCAGAAACTGGAAAATATCGTGAAAGTATTCCCGAATCCTGCAAACGATCTCGTGAAGATCAAATCAGGTCTCTATGTTATTGATCAGTTAACTGTTACCAATAATATGGGTCAGGTTGTTTTCGAAGGTTCAAACGGAACCAACAATTTCGAAATCAATACTTCCAACTGGGAAACAGGAATTTATTTTGTAAATGTTCAGACTGTTGAAGGTTCAAAAACCTACAAACTGAATGTTCAGTAGTTAATTACTGATTTTCGTTAAAAAAAAGCTGCTTCAGAAATGGGGCAGCTTTTTTTGTGACGCGTGACGCGTGACGCGTGACGGGAAAAAGTGACGCGTGA
>CAYLTH010000031.1:0-13703 GCA_964386485.1 uncultured Bacteroidales bacterium
GTAAAACATGTTGATCAATCATAATAATATCATTTTCAAATCTAAACTAAACATCTAAATCAAGGGTCATCTGGATCGGAGTTCCATCACCCGGAGCATGATTATCAAAGGTGATTTCAGCAGGTGATTCTGCATCTTCTGAATCCGGTATGAGTTCAGGTTCCTCCTCAACCGGCTCCGGATCAGCGTTAAAAATCAGATTATCCAAAGGCTGGTCAAAGATCCGTTTGCCTTTGGCCTTGTAGCTTTTTACGCCGATAAAATCATTGATGGGCTGGTGAACCTCAACGACTTCGTTTGTTTTCTTTTTTGTCCAGGAATAATCAACGAAGGGTGATGTTGCCAGCGAAACGTGAAGCAATTTATTGCCCTCTTCCTCTCCGACAAAATCTATTTTTTTATCCGACACTTCGATTTCGAAACGCTTCACATACTGCAGACCTGTTTCATTTTCAAGGTAGACAGCCGTGACAATTTTTGCCGGATTAAATTTCTGGATTATGAGTAATTCCTCATCAAAATGGTTGCTCAGGTCGAAATTGGTAAGCTTGTAATAACCTCCGCCATAAACACATAGCACTTTATCATCGCCTTCAAATGCACCCAGATGAATGCCACGGCCTTCAGCATTCAATCGTTTTACAACATCATCATACCAGATATCCCGGGCTTTCAGTGTGGAAACGCCTTCCTCTTTTATCAGGATTTTCCGAACAGCATTGCGTGTCAGAATATTACCGATAGAGCTTCTGTTCTTGATGCTGAGCGTACTAAAATCGAATTCAAAATTCAATTTTCGCAGTTTGGGTTTTGGTTTCTGGATTACATTCAGAATTTCTGCTTCACCGTTGGGATTGGCCGAAAAATAAAGAACTTTTGAATCGGCAGTGCCTTTGGTGGCATGATATTCCTTATCGCGGGTCACCCCGGTAACAGCAAAACGCTTCACCATAATATTACCCCGTTTGCCATCCTGATATACCATATTATATATAGTACGCTCATCGTTTCGCTTGAAAACGGCAATATGGATAACATTCTCTCCGACAAATATTTTATCAGAAACCTTGACAACCAGATAGGTACCATTTTCCCTGAACACCACAATATCATCGATATCCGAACAATCACCAACAAATTCATCCTTTTTCAGCGAAGTGCCGGCAAAACCTTCGAGACGATTTACATAAAGTTTCTGGTTGGCAGCAGCAACAGCGGTAGCTTCGATGTTGTCGAAACTCCGGATTTCAGTTTTACGTTCTCTTCCCTTGCCATAGCGTTCCTTTATACCTTTCAGATAATCAATGGCATAGGTAGTCAGGTTTGCCAGGAAATAATCAACTTGTTTGATATCGTCTTCAATTTTCCGGATTAAATCATCGGCTTTAAACGAATCGAATTTAGAAATCCGCTTAATCTTTATTTCTGTTAAGCGGATGATATCATCTGTGGTAACCTCCCTGTAAAACATTTTCTTATAGGGCTCAAGTCCTTTGTCAATGGCTTCCAGAACGGCTTCCCAGGTAGTACATTCTTCTATTTTCCGATAAATTTTCTTTTCAATAAATATTTTTTCGAGGGAAGAGAAATGCCAGTTCTCGAGTAGTTCGGCCTTTTTGATCTCGAGTTCCATTTTCAGGAGCGACCTTACATTCTCGGCAGACCGTGCCAGAATTTCAGTAATGGTAAGGAAATACGGCCGTCCGCGGTCAATTACACAGGCATTGGGAGCAATGGTAATTTCGCAATCTGTAAATTTATACAGAGCATCCATGGTTGTATCGGGAGACACACCCGGAATCAGGTGGATCAGGACTTCAACGGTAGCTGCTGTGTTATCATCAATTTTTTTGATTTTAATTTTCCCTTTTTCATTGGCAGCCAGTATGGAATCAATCAGACTTCCGGTGGTTGTACCATAGGGTATCTCAGTGATAATCAAGGTCTTTTTATCGAGTTGCGACATTTTGGCCCTGATTCGGACCCGACTTCCGCGAAGTCCGTCGTTGTACCGGGAAACATCGATGAGCCCACCTGTAAGAAAGTCGGGGTAAACCAATGTTTCGATTCCATTGAGTTTATCGATACAGGCATCGATGAGTTCATGGAAATTATGGGGAAGAATTTTTGATGCCAGTCCGACAGCAATTCCCTCTGCACCTTGTGAAAGTAACAATGGGAATTTTACAGGCAGATTTACAGGTTCCTTGTTTCGTCCGTCATAGGATGATTTCCATGTTGTGGTTTTGGGATTAAAAACCACTTCGAGTGCAAATTTGGAAAGTCGTGCTTCGATATAACGGGCTGCGGCGGCACTATCACCCGTGAGGATATTTCCCCAGTTTCCCTGACAATCAATTACAAGGTCCTTCTGACCCATCTGTACCAGCGCATCACCGATGGAAGCATCCCCATGCGGATGGTACTTCATGGTATGTCCGATGATATTCGCTACTTTGTTGTACCGGCCATCATCCAGATCTTTCATGGAATGCAGCAAACGGCGTTGTACTGGCTTTAATCCATCGCCAAGTGCCGGAACCGCCCGTTCGAGAATGACATAAGAAGCATAATCCAGAAACCAGCTTTCATACATTCCCGATAAATGAACAGTCCGCTGAAGTTCTGATAATTCACCACTTACATCATCTGTTTCTTCAGCAAACTCTTCCTGCTTATCATTAACATCTTCTTCCATAGTACACGGATATTATTTCCACAATCGTAAAATCGCGATTTCAGTGGCAAAAAACAGTAAAGCAAGGATTACAAACAATTTCCAATATCGCAGTCCTTTATTAAAGGAGGTAATTTCTAATGAAACCGGTTTTTCACGGGCTTCCAGTGTAACAAAATTCTTTAATCCTGCTTTTTCTGTCAGGTTGAGGAGTTCTTCTGCAGAATTAAAGGCAAGATCCGATTCCTGGCGATTGTAATTATAGGATAATCCTGAAATATCACTGCTACCATCTGATAAAAAGAAATTCCCGGCAGTTTTTATCTGATCATGCGGAAAAACATGCAACTGCCCGTTAACAGGTTTTACTTCGGGGATAAATCCTGTTTTCTCTGCCTGAGGGCGGATCCGGAAAATATTTTCTCCGGGCAAACCCGGGTCAGAAACAACGATGGCTTCATCTTCACCGATGGTATAGGAAAGTCGTGGCTGTACCTGACTCAACATCGCAATTTTAAACAATACCGGCACAAACAGTGAATGCTTCATGAAATTGGTGTAAGCCGGTAACAAAGGGAAGGGGAAAATATAGAGTTTCCCTTTCAGCGACTTATTCCTCATGAGAAAAGGATCGCCGCTTTCATGTTGCAGTAGGACCTCCATCCCGGATTGTGCACTGAACTTCCAGCGAAAATGGTCAAAAGTCTGGGGCATATCCATGTTCTCAGGAACCCGTTCAAAAACATCCCTGAACAAATCCAATTCTGTATCAATGGGATTAATTCTTGATTTTATGGTATCCACGGACCCGAAAATACCAGCATTGGCGGCGGAAAGAAATTGATTCCAGCTGGGTTCATCCGGTTTTTCTGCCAGAAAAATCATGATACTGCCTCCTTGTTTGAGGAACTTATGCAATTCCTGAATCAATCCGGAAGATAAAACCGGTATTGAATTCAGGATAATCAGACTATTCGTATTCAGGTTGTTGTAATCGATATTCCGGGTAGTAACACTTTGATACCGTATAGAACTATCCTTACTGAACAAGGCATTGATATAGACACTTTCGGTTTTATCAGAAATACACAAAACAGGCAATTGCCCGCCAACCCGGAAAGAAATAAAGAAGCGGTCGTCAAAGGTTACAGGAAAGTCTGTAAGTTCCACAAATGCCTGCTGCAATCCGGCGCTATCGGCAGTAAATGATAAAGGAATAATTACAGATTCGCCTGCTTTGCAGTCAAAACTGGCAACTGCTCTTTGTTTACCATTGATTATCAATTTAACAGGCACTTTCTCATAATCTACTTCCGACTTATTCTGCACCCGTGTCTGAAGGGTAAGCAGTTGAGAAAGTTGTGTCAAAGGAGAATCAAACCAGCAACTATCGATGTAAACATTGTTGGATTTCTTTCCTGAAAGCGGGATCATGAAAGTATTTGCAATGGTATCCGGTTTCAGGTTATTAAAGTCGGAGATTGTTTTCTGAAAATCGGAAATTAAAAACTGAGATCTGTTTTCTGTAGCAGAGGTCGCCATCATATCTTTCAAACGGCTTGCAACTTCTGAGAGTTTTCGGGAAGAGGAAGAAATCTTTACTTCATCCAGCATGTCAATAAATTCATCCCGGCTAACCCAACGTTGCTGACTTCCCTCGAAATCATTCGTAAGAAGCTGGAAAACATCGGAAGGTTTGAAAGCATCAGTAACCTCTTTGGCCTTACGTCTGGCTTCTTCGAGAAGATTTCCCCTGGAGGCAGCGGCTTCCATACTGAATGAATTATCAATATAAACACTCACTGCATTGCGGGCATCCTGATTGATTTTATTATCTGCAAGCGGGATATAGGGCTGTGCAAAAGCAATAACAATAGCGGCAATTGCAAGTATCCTGAAAAAGAGTACAAGCAGATGTTTTAACTTCGACTGTTTCTGGGTTTTGAGCTGAAGCTCCTCAATAAAACGAACATTGGTAAAAAAAACCTTTTTAAACCTGCGGAAGTTAAATAAATGAACAATGATTGGAATCGCAATAGCGATTAATCCAAAAAGAAATAAAGGGTTTACAAAATGCATCTGTCGGTTATCAGTCTAATTCAAGTCAGCAATACGAAAGCAATTTAATTGCAGGCACAAAAATAACGAAATTGATCATTCCTTAAACAAGCAACTTTTTTCATTATTATTTGTCTTATTCCTGATAAAAGTTTGCATTTTAAATGAAATTATTTGCATATTTGTATCCTGATTAAAAAAAATACGCATATTGAAAAAAGCTTAAACCCCACAATATGAATAAAATACGATTGTTACTTAGTGTAAGCATACTATGTATGTTTACACCTTTTGCATATAGCCAGTTATTGGTTAGTACTACAATGACACCGCAGCAATGGGTTCAGGATGTACTTGTAGGACAGGGAGTAGCCACATTTAATATTACCTATTCCGGTATTTCGACTGCATCGGGTACCTTTGCCGGGAATACCAATTTAGGGTTTAACAGCGGTGTAATCCTGACAACGGGGAATGTGAATGATGCCCCGATGAACGGCTCTGGTTCCCAAACTGTTGCAAATGGTTCCACTGCAACGGATGCTGATCTTGCCTCTACGGCTACTGCAGCAACCAATGACATGGCCATACTGGAGTTTGATTTTATTCCTCAGAGTGACACCATCAAGTTCAGATATGTGTTTGGATCTGAGGAATATGAAGAGTGGGTTGGTTCCACTTTTAACGATGTATTTGGCTTTTTCATCAGCGGACCCGGGATTTCCGGACCCTATTCCAACGGTGGCGAAAACATTGCACTCATACCGAACTCCACTACACCTGTGATGATCAACAATGTGAATCAGAATGTGAATACTGCTTATTATACACCAAATCCTATCGGACAGCTGATTGAATATGATGGACTTACGGTTGTTTTAACGGCAAAACGTGCTGTTATCCCCTGTTTAACGTACCATATCAAATTATGCATTGCCGATGTCGGAGACCAGGCATTTGATTCTGGCGTATTTCTGGAAGAAAACAGTTTTAGCAGTACCTCTCTGAGTGTTAATACATCCTATGTAAGTCCGGGAAACCCAAACATGCAGGCAGAGCTTGCCATTGAAGGCTGCCGGAATGCTATTATTGCTTACACCATGCCATTTGCAAGGCAGGATACCCAATATGTAAAAATTAAGGACATCAACTCCGGAAGTGCTACCCATGGTGTTGACTTTACTTTAAATAATTACAATCCGCTTGATTCCACCGTTATGATTTTACCTTATCATGTAAGTGGGAAAATGACAATTGTGCCTTTGTATGACGGAATTACAGAAGGGATTGAAAACTTTGAATTGAGGATTAAAACATCAATATGTGCTACTGCAGACACTGTTTTAACCATCCCGATTCATGATTATTTATATATAAATATGACTGCAAAAGACGATACTGCTGTCTGTGAATCGGAGGTCCAGCTATGGGTAAACCCCACCGGAGGGGCACCACCATATGGAATTCAATGGTCACCCATTGAAACCCTCAGTAATCCGTTTAGTGTAAATCCGGTTGCAACCCCCGGTCAGACTACTACCTATCAGGTTATTGTCAAAGACAGCACAAGATGTTCTGTTGCAACAGATTCTATCAAAGTGACTTACAATAAAATGCCACTGATCAGTTTTAAGCCAAGTGCATATAAAGCCTGTGATTCAGTTACTGTTCAATTTACAAATAACACTGTACCTTTCCTACAGAACTATGTCTGGAAATTCGGTGATGGTGACAGCAGTCTGGTGGCCAGCCCAAGTCACACATTCTATTACAATCCTTCTGTTACCGGTTATTATGTTTCATTACAGGCCACTAGTCCGGAAGGCTGCTTTGAAAAGTACCACGTTGATAACCTGATAACGGTTTATCCAAGTCCGGTTGCTTCTTTTACAGCCACACCTGACAGCACTTCAACGGCAGATTCCATCATTACTTTTACCAATAACAGTTCATTTTTAGTGAACAGCTACTGGTGGTCGTTTGGCGATCCGAATAACAGTACTTCAACCGAACAGAATCCAACCTTTATGTATGATCAGGCCGGGATTTATCCTGTATGGCTCTATGTGAATACACCGTTTGGTTGTAAAGATTCTATTTCCGATACGATTATTGTGGTTCAGGAGGTTGATTATTTATTAACGGTTCCCAACATCATTACCCCCAACGGGGATGGTAAAAATGATCAGTTTAAGATCACCAATATTGAAAACTTTGCCCAGAGTGAGTTGGCTATATATAACCGCTGGGGTAAAAAGATTTATGAAGCATCTCCATATCGCAACAATTGGGATGGGGAAAATGCACCGGATGGGGTATATTTCTTTGTATTGCGATACAAGAAAAAGAAAACAGAATTAAAGCTTGATGGTAGCTTAACCATTATGCGATAAAAAAAAGAGGCTGCCTTTTCCGGACAGCCTCTTTTTTTAATTTTCTCTCAGGATAAAATCATCATATTCAACCTCAAACCGAAGTTTGTGTTTGGACTCTTCCTGTGCCAGGGAGAGAAATAAATCTTTCAATGCCGGGTTCGGGGCTTTTTCTGCAAGGCGTGTATACAGTTTGAAAGCTGCTTTTTCCTTTTGCATGGCTACAACCAATGCATCCTGATAATTCATTTCCGGAGTTGCTTCTGCATTTACAAGATAATCGGCAATTTTTAAATCCGGAATGCTTTCATGATGCAGCGCAAAAACGCCTTCCTCTTTGATTTTTAATAACTTGGCTTTGTGAGACATTTCTTCGGCAGCGAATTGCATAAAAATGTCTTTCATTTCCTGATTTTTGGCCAGTCTGCTCAGGCCGGAATAAAAATCGACAGCTTCCTGTTCGCCCTGAATGGCAAAATCAAGGATGTCGTTTACAGTTTTAAAATCTTCCATACAGTTTGAATTGAGACTACAAACTTAGGGAAAATGCCCGTATAAGAAAAGGGGAAAAAGAAAAAGGGGCAATCCGAATTTCGGTTGCCCCTTTTTTGGAGTATATACGAGTTTTTAAATGACGCCCTGATCGAGCATCGCGTTGGCAACTTTCAGGAAGCCGGCGATATTGGCGCCTTTTACGTAGTTAATATAGCCTTCATTATCGGTACCATGTTTTACACAGGCTTCATGAATATTTTTCATGATCTGATGCAGTCTCTGGTCAACTTCTTCTTTTGGCCAGTTCATTTTCATGGCATTTTGTGACATTTCAAGTCCGGAAGTGGCAACACCACCGGCATTTACAGCTTTACCAGGAGCAAAGAGTACTTTATGCTGATGGAAAACCTCAATAGCTTCGGGTGTAGATGGCATATTGGCACCTTCTGCAATACAGAAACAACCATTTTTAACCAATGCCAAAGCATCTTCTTTTCCCAATTCATTCTGTGTAGCACAAGGAAGTGCGATATCGCATTTAACTTCCCATGGACGTTTACCCTGAACAAACTGAGCACCGGGGAATTCATATGAATATGGTTTTACGATATCCTGGTTTGAAGCTCTTAATTCGAGGAGATAATTGATTTTTTCACCACTGATTCCATCCGGGTCATAAATATATCCGTCAGGACCGGAAATGGTAACGACTTTACCACCTAATTCTGTTACTTTCAGGGCAGCACCCCAGGCAACATTACCAAAACCACTGACTGCCACAGTTTTACCTACGAAAGTATCATTTTTGGTTTTCAACATTTCCTGTGCAAAATAAACTGCTCCAAAACCGGTAGCTTCCGGACGAATGAGACTTCCGCCCCAGTTCAGACCTTTTCCGGTCAGAACGCCGGTATTTTCGCCGGAGAGTTTTTTATACATACCGTACATAAAACCGATTTCACGACCACCCACACCGATATCACCGGCAGGTACATCTGTTTCCGGACCAATGATTTTCCATAGTTCGAGCATGAAACCCTGGCAGAAACGCATGATTTCGGCATTTGATTTTCCTTTGGGATCAAAATCAGATCCTCCTTTACCACCGCCCATTGGCAAGGTAGTGAGACTGTTTTTGAAAATCTGTTCAAATCCTAAAAATTTCAGGATACTGAGGTTAACACTCGGGTGGAACCGAAGACCACCTTTGTAAGGCCCGATAGCATTGTTAAATTGCACACGGAAACCGAGGTTAACATGAACCACGCCGTTATCGTCAACCCAGGGAATTTTGAAAGCTAAAATCCGGTCGGGTTCAACCAGACGTTCGATAATCTTTGCAGAATCGAACTGAGGATTTTCGTTATAAACATCTTCAATTGATTCAAGAACTTCCCTTACTGCCTGAAGGTACTCCATCTCTCCCGGATGTTTCCGCTCCAACTCGAGCATAAATTTTTCTACGTTCATGACAAGCTTATTTAGATTTTAAATACAATGTTAATCAAATAACAGTGTTAATTTTTTCACAATGCAAAGGTACTTACTTTTAACACGTTAAAAAAAGGAAAATTTGCAATTTTTATTAATCTTTAACATTCTGCCTCTTTTCAAAGATAATCATTTCTTTATCGGCAGATGCAATCTTTTTTACAAACTGCTGCAAGCCCGGGTAATCCGTGGTTCGCCATAATCCGGCTTTGATCTGCAACGCCCTGTGGTATAAAACTGATCCGTTCATTTCGGTATACCGGGTTTGAAACCGTCCAAAAGGTGTTTCCAGACTTACTTCTTCCGGCGTGTGGATGACATTATAACCAGGAGGAATACTAAAAAACAGTGAATCTGACTCTGAATATCCCAATGGAAATTCAATCGGAGTCATTCTGTTTTTTTTTGAAAAGGGATTAGATCGTTGAGCTGAAAGAAATGCAGGACAAAAAATGAGCTTATTTTGGGTTCCGGAGGCATATCCAGCCAATTCATACCTGATATTTTCGCGAATCAGCAAAAGTGAATCCCGGTAATCAACATGACTGAATTGCTTCAGCTTAACCGTTTTCGATATTATTTCCTGCAGCAATTGAGTTTTATTGTCAATTACTGAGTTTGTAATAAATGGTAAACGATCTGCATAAAACTTCCCCCCATACCAGTTTACAATATCAGCATTACCATTGCCTGCAGAATCAAGCCGGATGGTTCCGGTATGATGAAGCACGGATTTGGTCTGATTGCCGACCGGGGTTCTGACCAGAATTCCTCCTGATTTACGGATCATCAGTGCCGGGCGATTTAATACAGAACTACTTAAAAACCCGGCAGGAAACCATGGACTGGTACATTCCAGCCAAGTAGTATCTTTCTTGTCAGGTATGCAAAGAATAGCATGATTAAAACAATTATAGGGGAAGTCGGTGAACAATACAGGCAGGTTGCTTCCTGAATAGACCAGCGTATAATAAGATTCTATTCCGGCTGCTTTCAGAAGCGCACGTGTATATTCAGTAAGTGCTTTACAATCACCATATCCCAGTTTATCGACAGCAGCCGGACTGGCAGGTTTCCACCCCCCTATCCCAAGTGTGATACTTACATAACGGGTACGGGATTGCATAAACCGGTATACAGCCCGAATCTTTTCTGCCCTGGTTCCCGTCCGGGTCAGCATTTTAATTTTCTCAATTGTTTCAGAGGATAAACCGTCGAGATCAACCGATAGCGAATAATTCCATGCACCAAAGGATTGCCATGATTGAAAACTGCCTTCAGTTCCATCCATTTCAAAATGACAAGGAACAATAATAACGGTTGGAAGAAAGGTAATCCGCTGTGGATGAAATGCTTCGTCAGGTACTCCCTTCAGATCTTTTAATTCAAGTTTATAATGAAGTTTGTCATTTTTCTGCGTAATTGATGAAGAACATGGCAAATTCAATTCTTTAATCCGCATACTGTCGGTAGTGGAATAATCCATCGTTAAGCAGGCATACTGTACCGGCAAATCCGGAGTCAGCAGTGGAGAAAATACCGGCAGATTGAGGGTTCCGCTATATTCAATTTCCCATTCATATTCGACGGTATATGGAAATCTTGGAAATGCGGGGTACAACGTTTTATAACGGATTTCTGAAAACAGGTTATCATTCGAATAATCTCCCTGATCCTTAAACCCGGAGAGTTCAGTCTGTCGCTCAAAGTCGCCTGATTCGTTATAAATATATGCCTTTAATTTTCGGAATTTCATAAATGAAGAGTAGGATTCCCTGAATTTTATGTAATGATCATCTTCTTCTGTAAATACGGTGATCACCATTTTCTGATACACCACAACCTTCCTTGGTGAAAAGACCCGGATATCCATCACGGATTCCCGGATAACTGCCCCTGAACCCTGCCGGAGAGAATCAGGAATCAGGCTTACATTATAATTTTGTCCCTTAACAGGCTGACTCTGAATTAGGAATAGAAAGAATACAATCAGGCTGAACCAAAGTGTACTTTTATTTATTTTCATACCCTGATGCTGGTTTGATTTATCCTTTTTTCAGGACAATCTTCTGATTTTTTTTCAGACTGATTTGCCGCGAGAATTCCTTAATGTCCTTATACTCAGAGGGAACATACACTGCACGTGTAAATTTAATCTTAGCAATCACCTGAATAGTACTTCCCAATTCTGTGTATGCCAGGGTAAACTGAGCTGAATTATCCGGACTTAGCATGGTGATTGGTTCGGGTTTTTCAATTACGGTATAGCCTTCCGGGAGAGTCAGATTGAAGGTGTAAGTTTCTTCTCTTGGGCAAACAAAATCAATCGGGTATTGTCGTTCTTCAAGTTGAAAAGGGTTTTCCCTATCTGCATCCAGAATAAAAGGATCGATAAATAATTTCCCGTCGGTAAATCCTGATTCATAAGATGCTTTGTAAGAAATCAGAAGGGGTTGATGCAGGCTATCCAGATTCAAGACCTGATAATCTTCAAAATCGAAGGTAGGATATTGCTCCTGTAGCTGTTCGAAAATCTTCACAGATTTATTTTTTCTGATCAGTACCCGCTTTTCGGAAGCTGCTGTTTTTTGATATTTTTCACTGACAGAACCATTCATTTTGCCCTGCAAATCAAGCGAAAAGGAACATGTTTTCAATTCTCCGGAAAAAGCGTTTAACGAAAGATCGATCATCCGGGCAGGTCCGGGTACTACCATCACCCCATTGCCGTTGATTACTTCAGTTGACAAAATACCGCCGGGATAATCCGATTGCGAAATATCGGCCAGGATTTCTTTATCATCATACCGGATATGGGCAATAACATAATTGAGTTGGGTAAGTTTGGCAACACCCGGCATCAGCATACCGTTCGACCGCGTACTTAATACAACAGGGTTGGCATCTATACCCAATTCGCGTAATAAAAGGATAAAGATCAGATTCATCTCTGCAACATTGCCCAAACCTTCATTATACGCTGATTTCAAACCTCTTACAGAAAATATCCCGGTTCGGCCATTCCACTTGATCTGTGATCTCAATTTCTGACCGGCAAGGTTAATTAATTGAGAATTAGTCCCTTGAAACCCTTTCAATTCTGAAATCAAGTCCGAAAGAAAGCGACTCCCTTTCAACTGTTTCCCAAATTCCTCATCTTCGAGCAATCTTTTAACCAGGGTCTCCCAATCAACATTATAATATTTAACCGGAGAATTAGGCAAACGCAACGCAGCCAGTTCAAAGGATAATGCAGCCATATAATTTACCGGATCATTCGAAAAGGCTTCTTCCCGGAAAGCGGGAATATTTTTCATGACCCACATTTTCCACCAACTGAGTGATTCAATCGGAACTGTGTAACGCTCAATGAGTCCGCCGGACTTAGGCAATGAATTGTACTTAAACACAAAGGTTTCACTGTATTGCTGTTGAACAGGAGGATCAACGGGCAAATACCCTTTAATATCAAATTTATAATCAAAAAACTCGGGTAAAAGAGCAGAAAATTCTGATTTACAGACCGGTATCGGGTATTGAAACTGCCATCCCGGCAAATGGTAAAGAAAAGGCGAATAAATGGTATAGGTATATTCAATGATACTGCCTTCACGGACATCCGGGAGTGTAAAACTATGCTGTTTGAAGTTGTTATTGAGCACTTCTTCAAAAACTGCATTCCCCTTCATTTTTTCCCTGACAATTTCACCATTCACCAAATTATAAGTGGAGGCTTTAATGTCGACAATTCTTTCAGAATTAACACCTGACTGATATAACAAGATTTTATGATTCGCCCAATCCAACCCTGTTTTGTTAAGAATCTTAATTCTGACATGCCGTGTATACACATAATCCAGATCATCTGCCGGGTTGTTAACCCGAAACCGGACATCGCCAGAATTCAATAGCATTATGGCATCTGCAACAGTATCCACTTCCAGGTTGACCAATGAAAAGTCGGCAGGTTTAATGTTACCAAAATCTGTTTTAATGTTCTGGGGAACAGCAATCATTGCAAAACAACAAACAAAGAAAAATAATAAGCCGCTGATAACCAGACTGCCAGTGCTTTTTGAATAGATTTTCATGACGAATAATTTAGCGCATTTAAATGTATTAAAAAATTTATTACGTCAAACAAAAAATAAAAAAAGGCTGCCCATTTCGGGACAGCCTTGCAAAAAAAATAATTTATTCGGATTAGAATGGCCAGAACTGGTTATCATTCCAGACTTTTTCCATCAGTTCCTGATTGAGTTCATTCAGTACTTTGTGATGACCTCTCTCCCATTCGGCGAGCCAGGTAAACATCTCGATTTCATTGGGGTCGGATGCTTCGGCAGCACGTTTGCTATACACTTCAATGGCCCGGGTTTCAAAATCGATGGCAGCAGAAATGGCAGCAGCTTCGTATCCGGCAGAATCGATTTTGGTTTTCATCGCCTGACTGAGAATTTCATTCACTGTGGATTCATCGGTTTGCAAAGCAGCATCATTTTTATCAAAACTATGATGTTTTTCATAGTGTGAGAATTGTTTTGACAAAAACTCAACATGCATTTGCTCTTCATCAGCCATAAACTGAAAAACGCGGCGAACATCATCAT
>CAYLTH010000031.1:13803-21960 GCA_964386485.1 uncultured Bacteroidales bacterium
ACATGCATTTGCTCTTCATCAGCCATAAACTGAAAAACGCGGCGAACATCATCATCCTCAGTTTGGGAAGCAACCTGAGTATAAAACGCCCTGCCTCTTTTTTCCATGAGGATAGCCATCTTTAGAATGTCGGAAGGAGAAGTGATTTCCATAGTATTATATTTTAAAAGTTCGTAACCGGATGAATGACAAAAGTACAGTTTTTTTACACGTAATTTGCCGGGATTCTTTAATTTTGAAAAAAACCAGATGGTGAATTCAGTTCAGGAAAAACTTTATCAACTCTACACAGATTATACCGGAAAAACACCGGAAGACATCCGTGTTTTACCCTTATCAGGTTCTTCGCGCCAGTATTTCAGGCTTTCAGGTTCTGATCAGACACTGATCGGTGTTTACAATGCCGATCATGCCGAAAATGATGCCTTTGTATACATGGCCAAGCACTTTCGGGCGGCAGGACTTGCAGTTCCCGATGTATATTCCTATGATAAAGCCTCTGGTATATACCTGCAGGAAGACCTGGGAGATCTTACTTTGTTCGGTTATCTTGAACAAACCAGAAATGCGGTTGACACGGAGGCATCAATCAGTTCATTATACCGGAAAGTATTGGATCAGCTTGTCCTTTTTCAAACAAAAGGAAGCCGGGATTTTGATTTCACACATTGCTATCCCCGTCCGGCTTTCGACAGGCAAAGTATGATGTGGGATTTGAATTATTTCAAATATTTTTACCTGAAGCTTGCCGGAATTCCATTTGATGAACAAAAACTGGAGGAGGATTTTTATCATTTTTGTACCCTTCTTGAAAAAGCAAAGAGTGATTATTTCCTCTACCGGGATTTCCAGTCACGCAATATTATGCTGAAAGGGGATCAGGTCTGGTTTATTGATTTCCAGGGTGGTCGGAAAGGAAGTCTGGCTTATGATGTCGCTTCATTGCTCTACGATGCCAAGGCAAATCTGAGTGAGTCGCTTCGGGAAGAACTTTTACAGTATTATATTGATGTTTTGGCAAAGGCTGATCCGGATGAAGCCCTGAAATTCAAAGATTACTATTATCATTTTGTGTTTATCCGGATAATGCAGGCCATGGGAGCCTATGGTTACCGCGGATTATTTGAAAAAAAACGCCATTTTCTTTTGAGTATCCCCTATGCTGTGAAGAATCTGAAATGGTTACTCACCCATCATCCCCCGGGTCAGAATCTGCCGGAACTAAGTGGTGTATTAAAGCGCATCAGTGAAACCAAAACGGATGTTCCGTTTACGGATTCATCACTAAAAGTTTTCATTTATAGTTTTTCTTTCAAAAAAGGATACCCGGAAGATCAGGGTAACAATGGAGGCGGTTTCGTATTTGATTGCCGTGCACTGCCAAACCCGGGCAGAGAGCCTGAATATAAAACACTGACCGGTAAAGATGCACCTGTGGTATCTTATCTGAATGCCAGGCCTGAAGTCCACTCATTTATTAACAATGTTTTTCAGTTGATCGACAGCAGTGTCGAAAATTACATACAGCGGGGATTTTCGAGTCTGGTTGTCAGTTTCGGATGTACAGGCGGGCAACATCGCTCGGTTTTTATGGCTGAAAATCTGGCAAAACACCTTAAAACCGAATACCATATTAATACAGAGCTTATTCACAGAGAATTTCCCGGGATATAATCAGAACTGATATGAAAGCAATGATACTTGCCGCCGGGACCGGAACCCGTCTTTTACCCCTAACACTTCATAAACCAAAGGCGCTTGTTGAAATAAACGGTGTTCCCCTTATAAGAATGTGTGTAGAAAAACTGCAGGAAGCCGGAATCCAGGAAATGGTCATCAACCTGCATCATTTTGGTGGTCAGATTATCGAATATCTTGTAAAAAATGACTATTTCGGTGCGGATATTACCTTTTCGGATGAGAGCCATGAATTATTGGATTCGGGCGGAGGTATCTTTCAGGCACTCCCCTTTTTCGGGAAGGAGGACTTTCTGGTTTACAATGTCGATGTCATTTCGAATATTGACCTGAACAGTTTTTATACATTTCACAAAGAAAGCGGAGCCATGGCCAGTCTTGCTGTCCGCAAACGAAACAGCAGCCGGTATTTACTGGGCGATGAGCACATGCACCTCCGGGGTTGGCAGCATGCCGGGAACGCGCAAACCCGCATTCAAAACGGATATACTTTGGATGTTCTTCAAGCGCTTGCATTCAGTGGTATCCACATGATTAAACCTGAATTGCTGGAAAACAGTGGATTAAGTGGTCGCTTTTCTATTATTGATCTATATCTTCGGGAAGCAGAACATGAAAAAATCATGCTTTATCCCCATGATTCCGATTATTGGTTCGACCTGGGGAAATTTGAAGAGCTCACCGAAATTGAACAGCAGTTAAAAAAACTGTCGCTATGAAAACAGCCTTTCTTGAACAAGTGGCAGTTCATATCATGCAAAGTGAACATGACTTTGAACACCTTGCTGTTATTTTTCCGAACAGAAGAGCGGCTGTTTACCTTCGGAAGCATATGGCCAATTATTTACAAAAGCCGAAATGGCTTCCGGATATTTATTCGATTGATGATTTCATTCTGCAGGTCAGTGAATTGCAAATTATACCGGCAGATGACCTTTTGTTTGAATTTTTCGAGACCTACATCAGCATCAATCCTGAACAGCAAACCCATTTTGATGATTTTGCTGAATGGTCAGTTCAGGTTCTGAAAGACTACAACGACATTGACCTGAATCTGGCTGATGCATCCAAATTGTTCACGTATATATCTGATAGCAAAGCAATTGAGTTGTGGAATCCGGGCAAGGATGACCTGAGTGAGAGGGAGCAGAAATATCTTGATTTTTTCAGATCCCTTTACCCATTATATACCTTACTGCGCGAAAGACTTTTAAAAAACGGCATGGCATATCAGGGCCTTGCATACCGGGAAGCCGCAGCACACATTAAAACCAAAGGAGAAAACCTGGGTTGGAAAAAGATTGTGTTTGCCGGATTTAATGCCCTTACAGTTGCCGAACAAAGTATCATTCACCATTTGAAAAGCCTGGGAATAGCAGAAATGCTCTGGGATGCTGATCACTTTTATGTGGATCAGGAGATTCATGAAGCAGGAATGCATCTCCGAACCTATTTACAAAAGGAGAATCCCGGAAAAATAAGCTGGATAAACAATCATTTCAGGGAAGGTCCAAAAAACATTAACATGCTGGGAGTCAGTGGCATGATTACACAGGTAAAAGCTGCAGCACAAATACTGGCAGATATCTGGCAGAAAAACCATGATTTGTCTTCTACTGCGGTAGTTCTGGGTGATGAAAGCCTGCTAATCCCGCTTTTGAACAGCATTCCGAAAGAAATTACTTCCATGAATGTCACAATGGGTTTACCCTTTGCATCCATTCCGCTTAACCCGCTTTTCGAAAGCTTTATAAAATGTCACATCCACGCTGCAAAAACCAGGAAAGGTATTTATTTCAAACATCTTGCAGAAATTCTTCATCATGCTTTTATTCGCCCGGCACTTGTTAATGACCTGAACAGTCCAATCAATCTTACCACAACACTGCTGAACAGTCAGCATATTTTTTACACAGAAAAGGATCTTGAACTGCTTTTTGAAGATTGCAAATTCGGAAAATATTTCATTGCAATATTCAAAAAAGCGGATAGCCCTGCTGAATTAGCCGATAATTGTCTGGGATTGTGTAGTTTAATTCAGACGATTTATCTTCATGATAAACCCGGGGAAGCGAATAGCACACAACACACCAATTTGCTCAATGAGTTTGTATACCATTATGCATTGTTATTCAATACAATACTAAAAAATATCCAGAAGTATCCGGATGCAGTTCAGGTTTCCACTTTCCAGTCGCTTTATCGTTCCACGATCCGGCAAAACAATTTTCCTTTCTTTGGCGAGCCCCTTAAAGGTCTTCAGATCATGGGGATGCTGGAAACAAGAAATCTGGATTTCAAAAACATCATCATGTTGAATGTGAATGAAGATGTGATACCGAGGGGAAAGTCAAATCCGGGATTTATACCGTATGATGTGAGAAAGGAATTCGGGTTGCCCACGCACCATGAAGGTCAGGCAGTGAGTGCTTACCATTTTTACCGCTTTCTCCAACGTCCCGAAAACATCCATCTGATTTACAACAATGAGCCGGGGGTTATCAATCCGGGGGGAAAGAGCCGGTATCTGCTCCAAATTACAAGAGAACTGCCTGCCTGGAATCCGGAAATCATTATCCGGGATCAGGTATTACGCACTTCTGTTGCTGAATCAACGCCTGATTTAACCTACCGTATTCCGAAAACAGAGGCTGTGATGGACCGGATTCTTAACCTGGCCCGGAAAGGTTTGAGTGCTACAGCATTGAATACATTCCGGCAATGTCAGATGCGGTTTTATTTTTCCAAAGTGCTGATGCTGAATGAACCGGAAGATCCTGCTGAAGAAATAGATGCAAGAACATTCGGGAATATTCTTCATGAAGTACTTGAAAAGGTCTATGCGAATGAACAAGGACAAATCCTCAGTGAAGAATTGCTGCAAAAAATCAAACCGGGGATTCCGGATTTTATAGCACAGTCTTTCGTGCATTATTTTCCGCAGGGAGATACCTCTACCGGAAAAACACACCTTTCGCTGGAAGTTTCCAGGGCTTTGCTGAACAGATTTCTGCTGATGGAAAAGAATCGCATTCATGAGGCAAAAGAATTAAATCAGGTTTTTACCATACATGGACTTGAAAAAGAGTTCGTTTCGGATTTATCAACAGAAACAGGCAATACGGTAAAGTTATTTGGAAAAATTGACCGGATAGACCAATCAGGACCTGAGGTATATTTATTTGATTACAAAACCGGTTTTATTAAAGATGGGGAATTATCCTTAAAAAATTGGGACGATTTGTATTCCGGATTGCACTTTGACAAGATTTTTCAATTGCTTTTCTATGCTGTTTTGTATGAATTACAGGATTTTAAACATACGAGTATCCATACAGGAATTATTTCATTCCGGCAACTGTCAAAGGGAGTCCAATATCTTCAGCTTCCGGATGGGATTTGCAATAAGGATGCTGTGAATACCCATTTTAAGCCTTATTTATACAGCCTGATTGATAACTTATTAGATCCGGCCATTGAAATTACCCAGACAAACGAAACTGAACTTTGTGAAAAATGTCCTTTTTCTGCAATTTGTTATCGGGATTCGGCGGGCATACACTGAATTCCTTTAAAATAATAACTAATTTTGTAGAATCTATAACTCAAAATCTGAACCATGCGACACCTCACCTCTCCGGCTGCCATTCTGGTCATGCTGTTAATGATTGCTTTTTCTTTTTCAACTCCGGCACAACAAGCATCTGAAGAAAAAAATAATCTGGCGGAATTCCCCTACTGGATTGAAATGATGCAACAACCGGAAGTGAATTTTTATACCGTAAAAAACGCTTTTGAGGCCTATTGGAAAGACAGGCCTGTAACCAGAAGCAGTGGCTGGAAGCAATTTAAAAGATGGGAGTACCGCACTCAATTAAGAATAAAACAAGATGGAACCCGCCCGGATCCCTCTCAGAATTACAAAGCATATCAATCGTATTTCAGCCAGCCTCAGAACAGTAAGGAAGGAAATGGTAACTGGATTGAATTAGGCCCGCATCAGGTTCCGCAGGGGAGTAATGGTCTGGGAAGGTTAAATGCCATTGCTTTTCATCCGGTCGACCCCCTGATACTTTATGTTGGCGCACCTTCAGGAGGTTTATGGAAAACCGTTGATGGCGGACAGAGCTGGGCATCGAATACCGATGGCTTACCCACCTTAGGCGTATCTTCTATTGCAGTGGATTATACCAATCCGGATATCCTGTACATGGGCACCGGTGACCGCGATGCAGGCGATGCAGCCGGAATCGGGGTAATGAAAAGTACTGACGGGGGCAATTCATGGGCATTAAGCAATACCGGGATGGGCACAGTGGTGGTTGGAAAATTATTGATTCATCCGGTTAATCCACTTGTATTACTTGCTGCCACCAGCACCGGAATTTACAAAACAACAAATGGCGGGGCGAATTGGAATATCGTTTCATCTGCATCCGGCCATTATAAAGATTTAGTCTTTAAACCAGGTGATCCCAATACTGTTTATGCAACCCAGGGCGGAGTTTTTTACAAATCAATCAACGGTGGAAACAGTTTCTTTGTAACCGGACAAGGACTTCCGGGTGGTGCAAGAGGTGTAATCGGAGTCACTCCTGCCAATCCTGAAGTCGTTTATTTCCTGTTGGGCAATACCGATTCCTTCAAAGCTATTTATCGTTCAAATGATGCTGGTGAAAACTTCACAATGCGTTCGAACAGCCCGAATATTATGTCGTGGGGTTGTGATGGTGGTGATGGCGGACAAGCCTGGTATGACCTGGATATCGCTGTTGATCCCCTGAATCCGGATATTATTTTTGCAGGGGGCGTTAATATTTTCAGATCAGTAAATGGCGGACAAAACTGGGAAATTGTAGGGCATTGGTATGGAGGATGTAATGTTGATGATGTGCACGCTGATCTTCATGTTTTTGAATATTCACCTCTTGACGGGAATCTTTACGCCGGCAACGACGGAGGAATATACACAACTGCTAATGGCGGGGATAACTGGCAAATGATCAGTCAGGGTCTGACCATCGGACAAGTTTACAAAATCGGTCAATCCGCAACAGCTTCCGGTTTAACCATGAACGGATACCAGGATAACGGAACAAGCTGCTTCGACGGAACTGTCTGGCGCCGGGTTATGGGAGGCGATGGGATGGAATGTGCCATTGACAAAACCAATGCGCTTTACAAATATGGTACTGTATATTATGGTAGTGTCGACCGGGTTTACAACTTTTCGAATCAGGGGAATATCGCTTCAAACGGAAACAATGGTATTACAGAAGAAGGTGCATGGGTTACTCCTTTCATTCTCCATGAAACCGATCCGAATACCATGTTTATTGGCTATAAAAATGTCTGGAGAAGCAATAATATCAGGGCTAACAATGTCGACAATGTAACCTGGACCAAAATTTCAACCTTCAATGGAAGCAATGGCAGAGTATTGGAGCAATCCCCGGCAAATCCCAATATATTGTTCATTGTCAAGGAAAATGAAAAGTTTTACCGCACAGATAGTGCCAATTCTCCGACACCTCAATGGATAGATTTATCGAATGGTATTTCTGGAATCGGGACTCCGACAGATATCGAATGTCATCCTGTTAACCAGAATATTGTTTACATGACTGGCAACAATAAGGTCTACAAATCAACAAACAAAGGACAAACCTGGGTAGATTTTTCAGGCAGCCTGCCTGATGTAAGTTACAATACTGTTTTATACTGTAAAGGAAGCCAGGAAGGCCTGTATGTAGGGTCGGATATTGGTGTTTTCTACCGGGATGCATCGTTGAGCGACTGGATTAGTTTTAGCAACGGATTGCCTGCGACAGGGGAGATTACAGAACTGGATATGTATTATGATCAGGCGAATCCTGCAAACAATAAAATTAAAGCTGCCACTTATGGTCGTGGTTTATGGGAATCAGGATTATTTGAAAGTCAGCCTGTTGCAGACCTGACCTCTGATTTTACGAGCATGCCGGCAGGATGTGGGATCAATTTCACAGATCTATCACTCGGGTTTCCAACCTCATGGCAATGGAGTTTCCCCGGAGGAACCCCGGCAACATCCACTCAGCAGAATCCTCAAAACATCCTGTATTCAGCCATTGGCAGTTTTGATGTCTCTTTAATCATTTCAAACAGTCAGGGCAGCGATACGCTTATTTTACCCGGATATATAACCATTTCAGGATCAATTACTCCTCAACCGGGTTTCACGGCAAGTGACAGCATTTTTTGCTCTGGTCCGGCTGTGGTTATATTTACTGATACCAGCACATATTGTCCCACAACCTGGCTATGGACTTTTGATCCTCCGACTGTAACATTTCTGAATGGCACCAATGCCACAATGCAGAGCTGTACCGTACAATTCAACAATGACGGTCAGTATACTGTAACGCTTACTGTAGGAAATGTAAACGGGAGTGTTCCTTATACCAAAAACAGTTTTGT
>CAYLTH010000031.1:22060-27974 GCA_964386485.1 uncultured Bacteroidales bacterium
TATGCCCAATACCAGACAGATTATACAGATTCCTTAATTATTTATGCATCAGATGATTGCGGATCTCACTGGACCCGGCTTTACAGTACAGGTGATGACGGAACCGGCAGCTTTGCAACGCATGCTCCTCAGATTTTCAGTTTTATTCCAAATCTGACAACGGATTGGTGTGGCGGTCCTTTTGGCAGTGAGTGTCTGGTTGTAAACCTGGATGCCTACGCCGGTAAGAAAAATGTGCGCATTGCTTTTGAAACGGTAAGCGGACTGAGTAACAATATTTACATAGATGATGTTTGGATTGATTCACCGGACGCTATTCAGGAATCAGACCTCATTAAAAATATCATCCTTTATCCAAATCCTTCAAAGGGCATTTTTACTTTGGAAAGCACAAGTAATCAGACAGTTCAATCACTTTCAGTCTATTCTGCATTTGGGCAGTGTATTCTAAAAATGAATGCTCGTTCAGTTGCGGCTGGTGAAAAGATTGTACTTGATTTAAAAGACCAGGCAGGGGGAATTTACTTTCTGCAGCTTGATCTGAACGGCAAAATTCTGACGCAAAAACTGATCGTTCAATAAGTATAAGAAACTGATTTTCTTTTATTTGCTTTTTGGCAGGGTTATATAAAAGCGGCTTCCTTTTCCGGGGTCGCTTTCAGCCCAGATACGTCCATTGTTTTTCTCAACGAATTCGCGACAGAGGATTAAACCCAAACCTGTACCTTTTTCCTTATTGGTACCATCAGTTTTATAGACCTCATCAATTCTGAATAACTTGGTTATCTGAGATTTGGGAATTCCAATTCCATTATCTGCGACACTAATTAAGACTTCACTGCTCCGATTATCGGCTTCCACCAGAATTCTGCCACCGGGGAAGGTAAATTTGATTGCATTTGAAATCAGATTGCGGATCACAGTTTGCATCATATTTTCGTCACAGAATACGCGCACATCAGCTGTGACTTTCGAAACAATTGTAATATTTTTAGCTCTGGCCTGTTCAAAAAGCAAATCACTGGTACTCTTTACAATCAGGCTAAGGTATTTGTTTTCAGGATGGAATTCAATTCTGCCGGTTTTTGATCGTGACCAATCGAGCAGGTTTTGAAGCAACTTATTCAACTGTTCTGCTACTTCATGGATATTCCGGATATATCTCATGCGGTCTTCATCTGAATAGTCAGTATATCCGTCTTTTAAGAGTTCAGAAAAACCTTGTAAGGCATGAAGCGGACCTTTCAGATCGTGTGCAATTATGGAGAAAAATTTATCCTTGGTAGCATTTGATTCTTTTAGTACTTTTTCACTTTTTATGATATCCGAGATGGCGCTTTTCTGTTCGGAAATATCCATGATAAACCCTTCCAGCGCAAGTAACTCACCTTTTTCATTGAACACGCCATTTCCGCTTTCCCAGACCCACTTCACTTCACCTGTTGCTGTTATAATGGAATATTCATCTTCAAAAATAGTTTTTTGTTCGAGTACCTGTTGCCATTTTCGCCAAAGATAATCGCGGAATTCAGGGGAAATAATTTCATTAAAGGAAAGTACTTTGTTATTGAGCAGTTCTTCAGGTTTATACCCGGTTAATTTAAAGCACCCATTGCTGACAAACTCCATGGTCCAATCCTTGTCGTTTTTACAACGATAGGCCATTCCCGGTAAGTTTGCGAGTAAAGTATCCAGTTTTCTTTCACTTTCCTGCAAGGCAAAACGAGTAAGTTTTTCTTTTGCTATTTCCCTGACAGCTACTATTCTAAGACCTTTGGATTCATCAAATATCCGGGTAAGTAATTCAACCGGAAGGCGTTCTCCATTCTTTCTCACAATTTCGATTTCGTAATAATTGTCGGAGGAACCTGCAACCATTGTACTCATGAGCTTATGGAAATCAACATGGATAAAATCCATTGGATTCATTTTTTTGATTTCACTGGCAGTTGTTCCCAGAATAGAGAGCATTTTTTCATTAAAATCAATCACTTTGTGCCGGTCATGAATGACTAATCCTTCAAAAGTAGAATTGCTCAGCTGCCGGAAGCGCTTTTCCTGTTTCCGCTTGCTTAGAAATAATCGCAAAATTACGATAGCAATAATGACTATAATACCTATTGCAAAAACCAGATAATATGAAATCTGCCTGGAATTTTCACGCTTAAGATCGGCTTCTCTTTCCCTGGCCAGGGTTTCCATGGCAACATCCATTTGCTGTACCGAGCTGCTTCTGAGATCACTCTCAATTTGTTCCTTTAACTTGTAATACCTTGAAAGATAATCCTGTGCTTTGTTCAAATCATTCGTTTTCAAACATATCAGACTTTTCAGGTAGCATGCCGCTGCACTGAGTTCAGTAAGATGTTCGGAATCAGAAATTATCAATAAAGAATCCACCCATTGTGAAGCTAAAGTGTATTCTTGTGAATCAAGATAATGCTCTGCAATCAATTTGTATATTTTCGCGATACCCTTTCGGTCTCCGATACGGTGAAAGCAGTTTTCTGACAGACTGAGACTATGAAACGCCTGAATGTGATCGTCTGTCTTGAAATTAACCAACGCCTTATCAAAATAAATATCTCCAACTATAGTACTCACTTCCAATTGATTGGAATCTGCAGTACTCAATGTTTGCAAGGCCAGATTCAGGTAATTCAATGATTCTTCATACCGCATTTTACCAAGAAAAGCTTTTCCTACATATGCGTAATTTAATCCAACCGGAATTGGATATTCGTTTCGCAACTTTCGCTCTTCAAGGACTTTCCGGAAATAAACCAAGGCTGAATCGTAATCATGAAGTTTTAATTTGACCAGGCCAATATTATTCATTGCAACCGAAGATCCGTTTACTTTTTCATCATATACGAAATTATTCAGTGCTCTATTGTAAAACTTTTCAGCAGATTTGTAATTTTCCAGTGCAAAATACACATTCCCTATATCAATCAGAATATAACCGACAGTAGACGGCTCATTATACTGAATGTTTTGTTCATAGGATTTAAAAAAATTATCCAGTGCAGCAGGATATTTGCCTCTCAACTTATAAAACTGCCCATAGGTGTAATACACTGCAGAAATTTGTCGGGGATGATTCGACTTTAGGGCATGGCTCATCGCTTTTTTAAGACATACTTCTGATTCATCCGGATTAAGATACACCAGTTCGAGTGACAGTTGATTTAAATTTCTGATCAACTCTTTATTCTGCCCGCCGGCTTGCTCATAAATACGGATAACATTCCGGATACTGTCTATATACACAGTCTGTCCTTTGGCGAAACAAGATACCGCCAAAAGCACACTTAAAAAAACAACTGTTTTTATCTTTAACACAAATTCCATACAACTTCTCCAAAACTACAATAAAGATACGTAATTCCGGCAAATTAGTTCAACTAAATGATATTATTTCCCAATTTGGGAATAGTGCAAAAATGGGAATTAAATTTCTGATTGGGTAGTTGTTTCGAATTGCATACTTTTGCAACTCGAAACATAAAATTTTTTGTTCATGAACAATGCAATTTACAATTTCCCAATTCCAATCAGTGAACCTGTTCTGGAGTATAAAAAGGGAAGCCGGGAAAGGACAGAACTTGAACTGGAATTAGTCAGGCAAATGAATAATCCGGTGGAGATTCCCCTGATAATTGGTGGAAAAGAAATCTTTACCTCAGAAAAGGGTACTGTTACCATGCCCCATAATCACGCACATATCCTGGCAACTTTTAACAAAGCGTCTGAAAAAGAAGTACGGCATGCCATTTCGGCCTCCATGGAGGCGCACAAAATCTGGTCTGACCTCTCCTGGACAGTCAGGGCTTCTGTCTTACTTAAAGTGGCGGAACTAATTTCCGGTAAATACCGACAGATTATGAATGCCTCCACGATGCTCGGACAAAGCAAAAATATCTTTCAGTCGGAAATTGATTCTGTTTGTGAGACCATTGATTTCCTGAAGTTTAACGCATATTTCGCTTCCCGGATCTATGAGATGCAACCTCAATCTGCCTTCAATCAATTGAACAAAATGGAGTTCAGACCGTTAGAAGGCTTTGTATTTACTGTGAGTCCGTTCAATTTTACATCCATCGCATCCAACCTGAACATGGCTCCTGTAATGATGGGGAATACAACTGTCTGGAAACCCGCTACAACCTCCTTACTATCAAACTATTACCTGATGAAAGTTTTTCAGGAAGCCGGACTGCCTGATGGAGTAATTAATTTTATTCCGGGAAGTGGTGCCCTGATTGGAAAAACAGTTTTGTCATCTCCTGACCTGGCCGGTATCCACTTTACCGGGTCGAATGCAACCTTTAATTCACTTTGGAATGGCGTTGCCGCAAATCTCCCGGATTACAAATCCTATCCCAGACTGGTCGGAGAAACCGGTGGTAAAAACTTTATTTTTGTCCATCCCTCTGCAGATCCGATTGAAGTAGCTGTTAACGCTTACCGGGGAGCTTTTGAATACCAGGGTCAAAAGTGTTCGGCTGTTTCAAGGATGTATATTCCGGAAACACTCTGGCCTGAAATCAAGTCAGAATTAATCCGGATTTCCATGGATGCAAAAACCGGGGATGTTATTGACAGCCAAAATTTTATCAATGCTGTAATTGATGAGGGCTCCTTCGAAAATGTGATGTCCTATATCCGTTTTGCAGAAACCTCAGAAGAAGCAGAAATTATTGCTGGCGGTAAAGGGGATAAAAGTGTAGGTTACTTTATTCAACCCACGATCATCGTAACCACCAACCCCCGTTTTAAATCGATGGAAGAAGAAATTTTCGGTCCGGTATTGACTATCTATATATTTCCTGATCATGAAATCCAGGAAACACTTCGAATTTGCAACACAACCTCACCCTATGGACTAACCGGAGCGGTATTTTCACGCGACCGTGTTGCAGCCTCGGCCATGTGCGAACAACTCCGCTATGCAGCCGGGAATTTTTACATCAATGATAAACCAACCGGTGCCATTGTTGGTTTACAACCTTTCGGCGGATCCCGGGCTTCCGGAACGAATGATAAAGCCGGAGGAGAATTTAATCTGATTCGTTGGATCAGCCCGAGAACTATAAAAGAAACTTTTCAGCCGGCAACTGAATACAGGTACCCCTATATGATGGAATAAATTAATTTATCAATAAACAATCACATGAAAATAGATCTCAATAAACTTGGAATTGAAGCAGTTAACCGTGGAGCGACTACGGGTTATGAATGGTTAGACACACGAGGTGATGAAACCTCTTCTTATACCCCTGTGGATGGTTCGCTGATTGCGAGCGTAACAAATGCCACCCTGGAGGATTACGAATATATTGTTGCCAAAGCGCAGGAAGCCTATCTGAAATGGAGGATCATTCCGGCTCCGAAAAGAGGTCTGGTTGTTCACCAGATTGGGGAGGCGCTCAAAAAAAACAAGGAAAAACTCGGATATCTTGTTGCACTTGAAATGGGTAAAATTTATGAAGAAGGACTTGGTGAAGTTCAGGAAATGATTGATATCTGCGAATTTGCAGTTGGACAAAGCAGACTTCTGAATGGTGCCACCATGCATTCGGAACGTCCGTTTCACCGGATGTATGACCAATATCATCCAATCGGTATCGTGGGAATCATAACATCATTCAATTTCCCGGTAGCCGTCTGGGGCTGGAATGCCATGCTGGCGGCTATTGCCGGAGATGTGGTAATCTGGAAACCCAGTTCAAAAACTCCTCTATGCGCAATCGCAATTCACAGCATCATCGCCGAAACGCTCAAAAACATGGACGTCCCCGAAGGCGTTTTCAGCATGATCATCGCCAAATCATCTGTATTGGGTGATAATTTTGCTGCGGATAAGCGTATTGCCCTGATGTCGGTCACCGGTTCCACCGCCGTGGGGCGC
>CAYLTH010000031.1:28074-29737 GCA_964386485.1 uncultured Bacteroidales bacterium
AAACTGCTGTTTGGCGGATTCAGCCTCAGCGGAGAAAATTATCCCGGAGGTAATTATGTGATGCCGGCCATCGTAGAAGCCGAAAACCATTAT
This sequence comes from uncultured Bacteroidales bacterium, assembly GCA_964386485.1. GTDB lineage: Bacteria > Bacteroidota > Bacteroidia > Bacteroidales > CAIXZF01 > CAIXZF01. The sequence continues at coordinate 28,168 of CAYLTH010000031.1, forward strand.
AATATGGTACAGGAAGAAACCTTTGCCCCGATCGTTTACCTGATAAAATATAATTCGATTGAAGAAGCCATACAGCTGAACAATGCCGTGCCTCAGGGATTATCATCATGCATTTTCACCGAAAACCTTGTTGAATCCGAAAAATTTCTGTCTGAAACCGGTTCTGATTGCGGCATTGCCAATGTTAATCTGGGAACATCCGGTGCTGAAATCGGCGGAGCATTCGGAGGTGAAAAAGATACCGGAGGCGGTCGTGAGTCCGGTTCTGATGCCTGGAAAGCCTATATGCGCCGTCAAACCAACACAATCAATTTCAGCGGACAAACTGCGTTGGCTCAGGGGATTACGTTTGATTTTTGATTATTCAAATCTGCCATTATAAAAAAAGAGACGCACGGCCGGGGAGCCGCACAACCGTGCGGCTCTACAACGAGGATTGGAATATATTATTCCGGTTTTAATGAGGTTATGACCTCAAATGTTGGTGGATGCGCGAGCGTCATCTTCACCTTGCACATATCGGCAGAGCGGATTACAGCTTCTTTATATTTTTCCGGGAAATCAGCCGGTAGCTGGATGTCAAATTTTACATGCGACAACAATCCGGTCTGGGCATCAAAATCCATATCCTGAATAATGCGAATATCGTCTGTTGGTAACCCGCGGCTGTCGCAAAAGCCTTTCACATAAATGCCGGCACATGTGCCGAGTGATGCCAGGAATAAATCAAACGGAGCCGGTGCTGTACCTTCTCCACCAGCTCTAAGTGGTTGATCTGTTGCTATTTTCGTTCCAAACCAATCGGCTACAACCCGTTTCTTTCCTTCAAAGAAAATTTCCATTTTATACATAGTGTTCTGTTTTTTAAGAATTAATATCAGGCAATTTTTGCACGTTCTATTTTATTGACCAGGTAGTCTTTTGTTTTTACACCAACCACTCTGTCGACTTCTTTCCCATTCTTAAACAGTATCATTGTTGGGATGCTGCGAACTTTGAAAGTGTTCGCCAGGGCTTGTTGTTCCTCAATGTTGAGTTTACAGATTTTTGCCTTTCCTGCAGTTTCCTCAGCAACATCATTCAGGATCGGCGCCATCATCTTACAGGGCATGCACCAGGCAGCCCAGAAATCCACCAACACGATACCACTCTGTGTGATTGATTTAAAGTTTTGTTGGGTAAGTGTAATAACATGCTTGTTGTCGGGAACAAGCGGCATTTTCTTCATGCGACGGGTCGCAAAAATGAAATAAACAACTATCCCAATGATTATCAATGCAATAAAACCAAATGTTGTCATCTTTTGTGAATTTTAAGTGTAATATCGTGCTGCAAAGATACACAATATTTTTATTATGAATCGCTTTAATATCACTAATTGATAAAAATTAGTGCAATCCTTGATTTTTTTTGCAGAATAAAAAATAAAACCTATCTTTGCACCGCTATTAGAGCACGGTTCGGTAGTTCAGTTGGTTAGAATACATGCCTGTCACGCATGGGGTCGCGGGTTCGAGTCCCGTCCGGACCGCAAAAAAGGTTGTCTCACAAGGACAACCTTTTTTCATTA
>CAYLTH010000032.1:0-17028 GCA_964386485.1 uncultured Bacteroidales bacterium
TCGGCAAAACCGTGAGTGGTTCCAAGTCGTGGATCGATCTGGGAGGATTTGATCTTCAGCCTTCGGAATTTGCCAAAATTGCGGTAAACCTGGCCCTTGCACGTTATCTCAGTTCGTTGAATATCCGCATGGAGGATCTCCGCACGAAAATTATGGCCGGTGTCATTATCGGGATTCCTGCATTGCTGATTTTGTTGCAGGATGATACCGGTTCCATGTTGGTTTTTTCGGCATTTATTTTTGTTTTGTACCGTGAAGGCTTATCTGGCAATGTATTGATTATCATCGCACTGGTAATTGTCCTTTTTGTACTGACCCTGATGATTAATAAATTTGTCATCATTGGAATACTGGCAGCTGGTTTTCTTTTCTGGTTCTTTCTGATCCGAAAGAACCGCAAGGATATTTTATCATTGATGGGTTTATTCCTGTTGGTCAGTGGCTTTATTTTCGGAGTTGATTATGTTTTCAACAATGTACTGGCCTTACATCAGCAGGATCGTATTAATGTACTTATCGGGAATGAAGTTGACCTGAAAGGAATCGGATACAATGTGAATCAGTCGAAGATAGCCATTGGCAGCGGTGGTTTCATCGGGAAAGGATTTTTACATGGCACACAAACCAAATTCAATTTTGTACCGGAGCAAAGCACCGACTTTATTTTTTGTACGGTAGGTGAAGAGTGGGGCTTTCTGGGTTCGGTGGTTGTTGTCGGGCTTTACCTGATGCTTTTTTACCGTTTAATAACGGCTGCAGAGCGCCAGCGGTCGACCTTTGCCCGCATTTATGGCTATGGAGTAGCGTCTATCCTGTTCATCCATTTCATGGTCAATATTGGTATGACCCTCGGACTGGCTCCGGTAATCGGGATTCCGTTGCCTTTCCTCAGTTATGGCGGTTCCTCGCTTTTTGCCTTTACCATTCTGCTGTTTATTTTTATAAAGCTGGATGCGAATCGGTTGCAGTTGCTGTAATCACCTCATCCCCGGCCCTTCTCCTCGAGGAGAAGGGAGTAGTTTTGTCGCTAATCATTCCCGCATTCTCGCATTCTTGCATTACCGCATTCTTGCATTTTCCCAGGGTTCACCTCATCCCCAACCCTTCTCCTCGAGGAGAAGGGAGCAGTTTTGTCGTAATGCATTCCTTCATTCCTGCCTTCAGAAATGAATCCAAATTCGCATCAGCAAATCAGCACATTTCCCGTCACGCGTCACGCGTCACGCGTCACTTTTTTACCGCATCAAAATAATCGTACCCGAAGCTTTCTCATAATGTGAGCCCGTTTGATCCAACAGGCGGTAAGTAGCTTCATAATAATATGCACCTTCCGGACAATCCTGTCCGCCATTACGCCCATCCCAGCCCTTTTCCGGGTAGTGGCTGCGAAAAACTTCAAAGCCCCAGCGGTTGTAGATCCGTAACAGATAATCGTCTGTCCATTCATACTTTGGAAGAAACACATCATTGTGCTGATCTCCGTTGGGGGTAAAGGAATTGGGAAAGTACAGGGTACCACATGACTGTAAATACAGGCTGTCGGAAACACTGCAATGCTCCTTAAAAGCGGTGGCTCTCACCCATCCACTTTCGGATATTAAGCGATCAGGGAAGGTACTGCCATTATCCCATACCATGCTGCTGAAATCACCGGTAGCATGCAGTTCCAGATCCTGACCATCACATAACTTCTGGTCATGACCAATATCCAGCGACAGGTACACGGGATTTACTACGATAGTATCGCTCCGGACACAGGCATCGCGGGTAAGCCTTAACCAGTAAGTCCCCGGAGCAATGATTTGCACAAAGGGCGTTGTAACTCCGGTATTCCAGAGATACTCAGTAGCAGAAACCTCTGGCTGTAAAACCAGGGTATCACCCGTACACATCAGGGTATCTTCTCCCAGGCTAAAATCGTTTTCCAGAATCACCAACACGGAATCCCGGAGCACACAGCCGCAGGCCTCACTCACTGTAACAGCATAATAACCGGGCTGGTTGACAAAGATATAATGCTCCGATCCGCCCTGGTTCCAGGTATAGGTATCGTACACCGAATCCGCCAGAACCTGAATACTGGCACCCCGGCAACTAAACAGCGTATCGGCAGTAATGACCTCCGGCACCGGATGCGCATAAACAGTAGTAATGACGGTATCAAAGGTTTGCCAGTCGGTTAAGTAGATGCAGCTAACAGTATAAACTCCCGGCTGGGTGTAGGTATAGGATGGATTAACCTGCAGGGCTGTATCCCCCGCCACTTGCGGATCTCCAAAATCCCATCTTTGGTAAGGCGTGGTATCGGTAAGGTGAAAGTTGTATGTCCCGGTAAAACAGCCGTCCTGCTGGATATAGGGTGCCGTGAAGGGATTGTTGGGGAGGCCTCCAAAGTTAAAATTTGAAAAACTTATTGCGGTATCTACAAAATTACAAGAACTCCCTTGAAGATTTGGGAATGAAATACATGAACTTCTCCTAGTATCAAGACGAGATATGTAGATTTTTTGATCTGGTGCTAACTGATATGCACCAACTTGAAATGGTATAAGTCCCGGTTTAGGATTGATTGTTCCTATTGGAGTCTTTGATGTTGAGATTAATACTGAATCAAAATCGCTAACTCTATATTGAAAAATTGTTGAGTCGCCATCAGTTTTAGTATAAAGCATTTTATTATCAGGTGAAAATTCTAAACCATAATAACAACCAGATAATTCCAAAGTATCAAATTTACCTATCGTTATTGTACTAACTAAGGTACCATTTGTCTTATCAAATCGAAACAATTCAAAATAGTTATGCTGAAATTCTGCAGAAGCGAGTATTTTTCCGTCGGGACTACCTTTTAAATAACCAATCCAACTTTTATCTTTCAGAATAGTACCAATTGATGTTGTTACTGGAGAAGAGCTAACACCATCCTTTGAAAGCAAAAAACTATAAAAATAGTTATCCTCCCAACCATGCATTAATACCCAAATATCCACTCCATTTGCATGTCGAATAGCCGTCTGTTTTTCCGCTGTTGGACTAATTAAAAATTGATTTTTAAGAGTAATAGTCCCTAAACCATTGTCCCCATTCATATCAACTATGGAATAATTAGCTCCTTCAGTTAATGCAAATTGCGCAACAGTAAAAATATAATAGAATCGGTTACAAAGAGGTTTTTTTATTATCAGGGCACTTTGAGTAGAACTTGGCCCCCCTAAAAGCCCGGTTCCATTGAGCATGATTTGATGATTGCGGTTGTAAACAGTACGTCCATCGGTGTAAAATAACAGATTTCCACTACTATCACTTATCGAGGCACAACCTTCAAGGGTTGAAAGTGATCCATTAGCGAGTGGGGCTGGAACTCCAGTATTAAAGCTGATGCCGATATAATCCCCGAAATACCAGTTATTATATTCTTTTTGAGCAAAAAGAAGAAGCCCTTGCAATAAAAGAGACAATATTAAACCAGGTCGCTTCATATTTACTTTAGAATGGAATGGCAACCCCAACTGGTACTGCCATTCCATTACTCGATTAGGGATTAACAAATTACACAAATTTTTGTGATTCCCACAAATTTTTCTTTGGTTTTTGCGCGAGTAACCTCATCCCCGGCCCTTCTCCTCGGGGAGAAGGGAGCAGTTTTGTCGTTTTTCATTCTCGCCTTCCGCCTTCTTGCATTACCGCATTCTTGCATTTTTATTCTCGCAATCTTTCATTCCCGCATTACAAACCCTTTAAAACAACCCATTATAAAACCAGAAGAGACAACGCATGTGTTGTCTCTTCTGGTTGCGTTTCAATTGATAACGCAACAATGGGATTGCGGAAATTTTAGAAGAATCTCACGCGGTTATCTTCAATGTCGGCCAGTTTTTCGAGGGCCATATAGGCTTCGCGCTGAACACGATTTGCGAACATATACTGCATCTGCTGGGCAAACATGGCGTAGTCCTTGGTTTCAGGAGCCGGTGTTACTGCATCTACAAATACAACATAAACATTCATATTTCCTTTAAATGGTTCGGAGGCTACACCTTTTTTGAGGGTAGTAATGGTACCGATGAGTTCGGGTTCCGGACCGTATTTCGGGAGGTTGGGTGAATAGAAAGTAATTCCCGGAAGGGTATCAACTTTGGAGCTAACCTTTGATGCCAGAGCATATAAATCGCTTGTGCCGGCCTTTTTCATGGTTTCAATCAGCTTTTCGGCTTTCTTTTCGCGTTTTACAAGCGGTTCGATCTGAGTTTTAACCAATTCCAGTGGTTGAATTCCTTTTTCACGAACTTCTTTTACAACGGCCACAACATAGCTTCCGGTAACTTCAAATACGCTGCTGACAGCCCCTTTTTTGGTTTCTTCATTGAAAGCCCATTGAACAATCTGACGGGAGTTATTCAATCCCGGGAGGTTGTTATCCGATGTTTTGAGGCTTTCGGAAATGCGCTTGTTCAGGTTGTTTTTGGTAACTGCTTTTTCAAATTCATCGATGTTGTGATTTTCACCGGCAAATTCACTGGCTTTGGTGTACAAATCCTGAATGGTCTGGCTGCTGGCTTCAATTTTGCGGTCGACAATGGCAATTTTTGCTTTTTTGCCATAGGCTCTTTTATCCATGATCTGGATAAGATGATATCCGAAAACAGTTTCAACAAGTTTAATTTCACCTGGTTTTCCATCAACAACGGCTTTGTTAAACGGACCAACCATGGTACCATCAATAAACCAGCCCAGATCTCCGCCTTTGGCTTTATTGGAAGCATCATCACTTACACTGGCAGCAATAACACCAAACATTCCGGCATTTTTCGACAGAACTGTCATCAAACTATCGGCTACTTTTTTGGCTTTATCTTTCGGACGGGTAATTTTCGGATCGTTCACGGCAGAACCCTGAAAAGCAATCAAAATATGGTTGGCTTTCAAAGAATCGGGGCGAACCTGAACATCCAGCAGTTTGGCCATGCTGTATGCATCGTTTTCAACAAAAGGAGGAATAATTGTTCCAACCGGCGAATTGAACATAACCGAGTCGAGGCGTGGTGATAAAGAACGCTCTTTACGCCAGCTGCTGTCGTATTTGGTATCTGAATTGGCATTAACAAAAGTTGGCAGATCCGTTGCATTCAGAAATTCCTGATACAAAGTCTGAACTTCCTTATCTGTTGCTTTCCGGTCTGTTTCGGAAGGAAGCAAATCATAAGTTACATAATACAGATCGCGGGAAGCTTCCTGATCGAACTGATATTTATGTTCTTCGTAATATTTTTTGTAATCCTCATCGGTGAGGGTGATGGTTTTATCATCAATGGTCTGATAACCGGCCGCTACAACACGAATGTCATATTTGGTGTTTTTTTCTTCATAATCGAGTTTGGCAAAGGCTTTCGGAGTATAGTAAGCTTTGCTGATCAGATTATTGTATTTGGTTTTCAGACGATCTTCCTTGATGGCTTTTTCGAGCATCAGCCAGTTGTTCCGCTGGGCTGGTTCCATGGTTTCCAATTGTTTCAGGAAATTAATAACCAACTGAGGATTATACTGTTGTGTATTCGGATCTTTAAAATATTGCAGAATATACGGATGAGGATTCTTCCCCTGAACCAGTTCAAACAACTCATCTGTTGTTACACTAATACCCAGGCGATCATATTCTTCGCCCATGATGATTTCTGTAGTAAGTTGTTGCCAGGTCATCTGCCGGGCTGAAAAAACTTCCTCTGAACTCAGATTTTCCTTCTGCGCACGCTGTTTGAGGTTTTCAATCTGCTCATCAACTTTAGCAGCAAATTCAGTATAAGGAATATTTTCACCGGCTACAACACCGACATTGGTTGTTCCTTTATACCTTTTACCGGGTTTAAGAAAATCGCCGAGAACAAATGCAGCCAATGCCACACCGATAATAACGATCAATAGCCCTGAACGCTTACGTATTTTACCAATTATTGCCATTTGTATGTTATTTTTCAAAAAGGGTTGCAAAGCTACAGTTTATTTTCGATTAAGCCAAATTTTTACCATCAGAAAGCTTTCAGGCAGATGTTACTAAATGGTTAAGCATGAATTCATTAATTTTACCGCATATTTCAAACCCATGAAAGTATTGCTTGCCATTGGCACCGGAAGTTTTATCGGCGGAATTCTCCGGTATTTGATTTCAGTCACTATTCAACATAAAACCACAACCTCCTTTCCACTTGGAACACTGGCCGTGAATCTGATTGGCTGTTTGCTGATCGGTGTTGCCTTCGGATTTGCGGATCACGGAAAAATATCCAGCGCCTGGAAATTTTTTATGGTGACCGGCATTCTGGGCGGATTTACTACGTTTTCGGCTTTTTCAAACGAAACCTTTCAACTCATGCGCGACGGCCATTTCGTAATTGCATTCTCTTATGTCGGACTGAGTGTAGTGGTTGGTTTGTTTGCCACGTTTCTCGGATTTATGCTTACCCGTCTCGTTACCTATTAAGCAGCATGAAAAAAATTAACATCCGGGTGACCTATATGGAGATGCGGGAATTCGCTGCAGAAACCACACCGATTCCCGATGGATACAGTCTTCAATTGTGGAAACATCCCGAACCGGAAGGGTATCTTGAGCTCTATGACCGGGTAGGTTCCGACCTGAACTGGGTCGACCGGAAATTACTTCCTGAAGCAGAACTGATTAAACGGATTTCTCCGGATTACATCGAAATTTATATTCTTTACCAGGATGCCGAAATCGTTGGATATGCTGAAATCAATAAACAGGATCCGAAAAATATTGAGCTTTGCTACTTTGGAATTGTCCCGGCTTTCCGCGGAAAAGGACTGGGGAAAGCCCTGCTATCGTCCATTACAGCGATTGTTCGCTCCTGTAATCCCGACCGTTTCTGGCTGCATACCTGCGAACTGGATCATCCGGCTGCTATTCCCAATTATGAGCATATGGGGTTTCGGATTTATGAAACCCGCATCGAAGAACAGCTTGTTGCGGAGCCGAAATTGTCGTAATTTAGCCTTGTAAAACAGATCATATCATGAAAAAATTTGCAGTAGTTCTCTCCGGTTGCGGCGTGTATGACGGTGCCGAAATCCAGGAAGCCGTATTGACCTTGCTGGCCATTCAGCAAAACGGAGCAGCGTTTGAAATTTTTGCTCCCGACAAAGACCAGCACCATGTCGTGAATCATACCACGGGTGCTGAAATGCCGGAAACACGAAATGTACTCATCGAATCAGCCCGTATTGCCCGTGGGAACATCCGTTCACTTGATCAGTTTAATGCAGCCGAATTTGATGCACTTGTTTTTCCCGGAGGCTTTGGCGTGGCGAAAAATCTTTGTACCTGGGCATTCGACGGACCGGCATTTACGGTAGATCCGCTTGTTGCAAAGGTTCTGCAATCGGCGCTGGATCATGGTCTGGCCATCGGTGCCATGTGCATTGCACCGGTATTGCTGACAAAGCTGCCTGGAGGCGTTACCATTACCATCGGAGCCGACCCCAATGATGCAAAAATGGTGGAAGAAACCGGAAGTACACATATTGCAACCGGTCACGGCGATGTGGTAAAAGATCCGGATCACCCGATTTTTACGGCACCCTGTTATATGCTCGATGCCAGTGTTGTTGATATTTACACCGGAACCGGAAATCTTATCAAAGCCATTCTTGCTTCCTTATAATATATGGTATAGTCATCAGGCAGGAGGTGCAATCACCACAACCAGCTCACCCTTTACTACCTTTGCCTTAAAATATTCGAGCATTTCTGACAGGGGAAGTCTGACGTTTTCTTCATGAATCTTGGTTAACTCGCGTGAAACGGCCACCATCCGGTCGGGGCCCAGATGCGGGATTAATTCTTCGAGAGTACGCACCAGACGATGAGGTGATTCATAAAAAACAATGGTCACATCTGTGGCAGCCATTTCTTTGAACTTGGTTTGCCGGCCTTTTTTGGCAGGGAGAAAGCCTTCGAACAAAAAACGCTCACAGGGAAATCCGCTGTTGATGAGCGCCGGGATTAAGGCAGCCGGCCCGGGTAGACATTCAACCTCGATTCCGTTTTTGATGCATTCGCGAACGAGCAGAAAACCTGGGTCTGAAATACCCGGGGTACCTGCATCTGTAATCAGGGCAACGGTTTCGAGTAACTGAATCTGTGAAATCACACGTTCGAGCACACGATGCTCATTATGCTGATGAAAAGCACTCATTTTGCTGCTGATTTCATAATGCCGCAATAAAACGGAAGAGGTGCGGGTGTCTTCAGCGAGAATCAGATCGGCTTCCTTTAAAACACGGAGTGCCCTGAGTGTAATATCTTCCAGATTGCCGATGGGGGTCGGTACCAATACAAGTTTAGCCATATCAATTCTTGCTGAAACTGTTTACAAAACCGGTCATTAACCTGAAGATCCCTTCATAGGCAGTCATGGGCAAATGTTCAGGACGATCATAAACATTGTGATAATCTTTGTATGACGGATCAAGGCTGTAGATAAAGAAAGCGGGGATCCCGGCAGCATAAAAGGGGTAATGATCGCTGTTTTTCGACTCTCCGCGCATGGAAACCTCCTTAATCAGTGACTGTTTCGCGTTTATTTCTGTGAGTATCCCGAATTCCCGCTTAAAGATACTCCCGTTTACCACCTTGATCCCGTCGATCCCGGTTCCCACCATATCAAGGTTGATGACAAAGCGGATATTTTTCAGGGGGAACAACGGATTTTCGACAAAATACGATGACCCCAGCAAACCCGCTTCTTCTCCGGCAAAAGCGATAAAAACAATGGAATAATCAGGGAGATTTAAGGCATGTCCGTAATGGCGGGCCAGGTCGATGATCATGGCTGTTCCGCTGGCATTGTCGTTGGCTCCGTTAAAGGTAGCTTTAGTCCCTAATTTTCCCAGGTGATCATAATGAGCAGTAAAAACGATAAAGGAATCGGGTTGAACCGCCCCCTCCAGATATCCGATCACATTGAGCGCCTGATATTTTTTAACAAATTCGTTCTCGATGTCAACCTGAATGCGGTTGGCATATCCCGGGAATTTATCTTTCCGGCATTGAATAACGAGAAAATCTGTTACTTCAAACCCGGCAGATACCGACCATGTCAATGCTTTATCAGATAAAACCAGAACCCCTTTTATATTGGGCAAAGTCATCCCATGAAGGGCTTCAAAGTATTTCGATACGACAAAAATTTTATTGCGGAATTCGGGTACTCTTGCTTTTTGCTGAAGCTTATCCCAGGTCATATTGGTATCCGTCAGATACACCAAATCAAAAGTTCCGGTCACACTCATCGAATTACTATTGATAATGAAATCCGTGCCGGCTTCCAGGTTCACATCATCGGCCTGCAGCATCATTTTCCCGGGAAATGTATTCATCGGAAACCGAAATTTCTGGAAGTAGTCTTTCCCGAAATGCTTCAGTTTATGCTTTTGGAATTCAGTGGCAATCAGATTAGCTGCCTTTAATCCGCCATCTTCAGTATATCCTCTTCCTGCCAGATAGTCGGAGGCAAGCGTATCAACAAGCAGTCGGGCATATCCGCTGTCCTGCGAAAACAGGGCGTTACAGAAAAGCAGAAATATCAATATACTCAGGGTTCGTTTCATCAGAACTGAATTATGGGTAACGACGGCGTACAATTTCCATAATCTTCCGGAAACCATCGGCATTCATATCCCAGTTATACTTGAATTTCAGGATGTCGATAAACCCGATGGCTTCTTCCAGATTCTTAAACTGATTCAGTTGATTGATCGCCTGTGTGTAATCCTGCATGCTTCCGGCGAAGAGTTCGTTGATAAACTGAAACTTTTCGTTGATACCAATGGCTGCTTTAACATCTGAAATAGTATTTTGCTGCAATCGGCTACTCAGCGTCATCTCCGGTTTATCCTGCTGCAAACGGTCGTTTAAAGTTTTTTTCTCGTCTTTAAAACGATCGGACAGAGACGGAGGCGGAGTAGTATTGAACAAATCGACCGGTGGTTTTGAAACCGGTTTTGGAGCCGGAATCTCTTCCCGAGGTGGTTCGGGTGGTGTTTCCCTTATCATAACCGGAGGTTCCGGAATAACTTCTTGTGGAATTATGATGGGTTCCGGGATTACAGGTTCAGGCTCTGGTTCGGGTTCGGGCTCAGCAATGGGTTCAAAGCGGATGGGTTCCTTAAAACGGAAATTCAGGAGAACCGGGGATTCTTCGACTGGTTCCGGTTTTGGTTCTTCTGCTTTAATTTCAGGAATAATGGGTTCCGGAATGGAGGGTTGCGGGGGAGGGACCTGGACTGCAACAGGCTCCGGAGCATGAAATTCCGGCTCCTTCGGTTTCATCATAATGCTTTCAACAACAGTTTGCTGAACAGGTATAACAGGCTGTAATTCAATCTGTACAGGCTGTTCTTTAACCGGTTTGGTATACTCCCGGCTGTTGATTTTATTCAAATCCTTGAATGCAGTATACAGTTCACGGATATTTTCCATGATCAGATCGATCTCAATCTGTGGAATACGGTTTTCATGTTCCTCAATAATCAGCATTTGCTCGTTGAGTGCCTCCATGATCCGGCTTATTTCTTCTTTCAGGATGCGGGTTGTATTATCCATAATTTTTCCGTTTGCAGATCGGTATTCTTGTGTATTTTTGTGAACAGGCTGTCATCAAATTCAGCATAAAAATATAAAGAATACTTGTTTTGGTTTCAATTTATCTTGAAAATAAGCAATCTATTAACCGCAGTAAGGGTTCGGTAGAGGTAATCTGTGGTTCGATGTTCTCCGGCAAGACCGAAGAACTGATCCGCCGGATCAAACGTGCACGGATTGCCCGGCAAAAGATAGAGGTATTTAAACCGCTGATTGACAAACGATATGATGAGCAAAATGTTGTTTCTCATGACGAAAGCGTTATTGTTTCCTATCCGGTTGAAACCGCATCCCAGATATTATTGATGGTAGGTGATGATACTTCGGTAGTGGGTATTGATGAGGCACAATTCTTTGATGATGGCCTGGTTGAAGTTTGTACGACCCTGGCAGGTATGGGTATCCGGGTCATTATTGCCGGACTGGATATGGATTTTCTCGGAAATCCCTTTGGTCCGATGCCCAAACTGATGGCCATTGCCGAAGAAGTGACCAAAGTTCATGCAATTTGTGTTGAATGTGGCGATCTGGCGCATTTCTCGCACCGTAAATCTTTAAACGAAAGTCTTGTTTTGCTTGGGGAAAAAGACGTTTATGAACCCCTCTGCAGGAATTGTTTCAAAGGAAAATAAGAGGAAACCCGTTTACGGATTGATGAAAACAGTCCGGTTGACTGTTTTATTCTTCACCAGCCGTACGGTACTGTTCCCGTAAAACATATGCGGATTCCCGACACTGCCTGTATCAATGGTTGCACTGATATTCAGGATGGCTTCATTGTCAAAATTTGCCATAAACTGACCGGCATCATCTGAAATTCCTTCCATGCGGATATCGTTTTTCTCAATTACCACATCAGCACCCTTCACATAAAGCAGTGTATCACTGAGATATTTTACCGTAACAACAACTTTATATTCGTCTTTGTCCTTGGTGCAACTGAACGTCATCATAGCAGCAAAGGCTACCAGAGCAAGAATAAATGCATTTTTTAAAAACAGCTTTTTCATTTGGGCAGGTTTATTTTTTTAACTTTGTCCTGACTTTTCTTCACAAAGCAAAGATATAAAAAATTTAATGGTATGAAAAAAGTAATGATTTTGATCCTTGTTCTTTTTACTGCTTTTGAGATAACGGGTTACGCTCAAACGAAAAAAGCTCCTGAAAAAAGAACTAAAGTTTTAATTCACACCGATTTGGGTGACATTAAAATTGTTTTGTATAACGAAACACCCAAACACCGCGACAATTTTATCAAACTGGTAAAAGAAGGCTGGTATAATAATTCGATCTGGCATCGGGTTATCAAAGGTTTTATGATTCAGGGCGGCCGTGGTGGCAGTGGTAAAGAAGATCCGGGTTATACGGTTCCGGCTGAATTTGTAAGCACTTTCAAGCATAAAAAGGGAGCCCTTGCTGCTGCCCGTACCGGTGATCAGGTTAACCCAACCCGCGCTTCTTCCGGTTCACAATTCTATATTGTTCAGGGAGTTGCCTCTCATCTGGATGGTGCTTACACCATTTTCGGTGAAGTGATCGAAGGACTGGATGTGGTTGACAAAATTGCTGCCGTTCAGGTTGATCAGTCCAGTAAGCCTCTGAAAGATATAAAAATGACCATGAAAATTATTCAGTAATTCCTTACCCCCCTGAAATCCTTGTTATGCATTGATTTCAGGGGGATTATTTTATCCAGATGAAAGATACTGTACAAAAATATCTGCAGGAAATTGAAGCAATTACGGCTTTAAATTCCGAAGAAACCGAGAATTTCCGCCTCCGCTTCCTCTCCAAAAAAGGAATTGTCGGTGAGTTATTCGAAGGATTAAAAAATATCCCGGCTGATCAGCGAAAAGAAGCCGGTCAAATCCTGAATCAGCTGAAAAATACTGCACAAGAGAAGTATGACAGCCTGAAAGCTGCTACAGATCAGGCTTCTGTTAAGAAAGATGACAGCTTTGACCCGACTTTACCGGTTGATTATTTTGGCTTTGGAAATCGCCATCCGATTTCTATTGTACGGTCTGAAATCATCGATATTTTTGCGAAAATCGGATTTACTGTTGCTGAAGGCCCCGAAATTGAAGATGACTGGCATAATTTTTCTGCCTTGAATTTCCCGCCCGATCATCCGGCACGCGATATGCAGGATACGTTTTTTGTGGAATCCAATCCGGATATTGCCCTGCGTACGCATACCTCCTCGGTACAAATCCGCACCATGGAAACCCAGAAACCCCCGATCCGGGTTTTGCTTCCGGGCAGGGTTTTCCGGAATGAAGCCATCAGTGCCCGTGCCCATTGTATTTTTCACCAGGTCGAAGGACTGTATGTCGACAAAGGGGTTTCCTTTTCCGATCTGAAACAGAGCTTGCTCTACTTTGCCCGTGAAATGTTCAGCGCGGATACAAAAATCAGGTTGCGCCCCAGCTACTTCCCCTTTACCGAACCTTCTGCAGAAATGGATATTTCCTGCAATATCTGCAAAGGAAAAGGCTGCAATATCTGCAAGTATTCGGGTTGGGTCGAAATTCTGGGTTGTGGCATGGTGGATCCGCAGGTGCTGATCAATTGCGGGATCGATCCGAAAGTCTATTCCGGTTTTGCCTTTGGGATGGGCATCGAACGCATTACCATGCTTAAGTATCAGGTGAACGACATTCGCCTGTATTTCGAAAACGACATCCGTTTTCTGAAACAATTTACATCCGCATAAAACACACATCATGCGCATTGCCGTTGTCGGAGCCACCGGACTGGTAGGTGGTGTTATGCTTCAGGTTCTGGAGGAACAAAATTTTCCGGTAACGGAGCTAATCCCGGTTGCCTCCGCGAACAGCGCCGGCAAACAAATCCGGTTCCGGGATAAAAACTATACGGTTTGTACACCGGAAGATGCTTTACTGCTCAAGCCGCAGATTGCCCTGTTTTCGGCCGGAGGAAACACCTCACTCGAATGGGCTCCGGCATTTGCCGGCATTGGCTGCGTGGTTATTGACAATTCATCCGCCTGGCGCCGCCATTCAGATGTCCCGCTGGTTGTGCCCGAAGTAAACGGAGACGTTTTGCGCAGGGAACACAAAATCATTGCCAACCCCAATTGCAGTACCGTAGAGTTAACACAGGTACTGGATCCGATCGAAAAAGCGTTCGGCTTGAAACGGGTGGTGGTTTCGACCTACCAGAGTGTTACCGGTTCCGGTGTAAAAGGCGTAAGTCAGCTCCAAAACGAGCAAAAAGGAATTTCGGGTGACATGGCCTATCCCCATCCCATTCACCTCAATGTTATACCGCATGGCGGCACATTCGACGATAATCTTTATACCAGCGAAGAAAATAAACTGATTTTTGAAACCCGGAAAATTCTGCGCCTCCCCGAATTGCGTATAACCTGCACCGTTGTAAGGGTTCCGGTGTACGGCGGTCATTCCGAATCGGTTAACATCGAACTCAATAACGATTTTACAACAGAACAGATCCGCCTGCTCCTGGCTGAAACACCGGGTATAATTGTTCAGGATGATCCCGAAAATGCGGTGTATCCCATGCCCCTTTATGCCGGAGGCAAAGACGCTACCTTTGTGGGTCGGATCCGCCGCGACGAATCTGTTGATTTTGGACTGAACCTCTGGGTTGTTTCCGATAATCTGCGAAAAGGGGCTGCTACCAATGCCGTTCAGATTGCCCAATGGCTGACAGCACACCATCTTTTATGAAAAAGCCCCTGATATTGGGCGTATTATTGCTGTTGTTTTTGTTACAACTTCCGTTTCTGACTGCCGATCCGGACCGGGGAACCGATCTGCATACCCGCGGTGCCTGGACAGATGAAGGATTGTATACCAGTCAACTCCGGAATTACCTGGCCCATGGCGAATTCAATGCCCGGGAGAACAGCACCTTTGTAAGAGGACCACTTTTTAATGTTATACAATACCCGTTTTTCGCGGTGTTCGGATCAAAACTAATCGTAAGCCGGCTGCTGGTGCTGTTTTCCATCCTGCTGGTCTTGTTCTTTTATTTGCAGAACAGACAAACCGGATTGTTCGGAGCCGTATTTTCGGTTCTGGCCCTCACCCAATATCACCTGTTTCATTTTGCCCATTATGGCCTGGCAGAAATCATGGCGATCAGCTTTATTCTGGCAGCCCTGTATCTGTATATTGACAAATGGAGGGAAACCTCGCTCCGGCGGATGGTGCTGGCCGGATTTTTTGTGTTTTGTGCGTATTCGCTGAAAATACAATTTCTCTACGCTGCGGCCATTCTTCCAACTGCAGTTTTTCTGAGTTCGGTAAAGCAGTTGATTGCACAGCGAAAATTTGCAGTGCTGTTCCCATTTCTGAAAACCGCACTGGCAGCACTTTCTTTTGGCTTGATCTATGGAATCTGGTATCTGCTGAACCATTCCTTTTATGATTATGTGATGGGAAGCGAAGTGAGTGGCCGGTATCCCGATGGTATTGGCAACCTGTTTGCCGTGGCCCGTTTCAATTTTGGATATTTCCTCTGGGTACGCGAACTGAAAACAGTCTGGATCCCTTTACTGATCAGCCTTCCGCTTACAGGAATCCTTTTGTATAAGCGTTTGCTGAGCCAGACCGAACAACGCATTTTATTATTTGCGGCCTGCTGGATACTGCTGGAGTTGCATAAACTTCCGATGACCTACATCCCGAACCGTTATTTGCTTTCGCTGTATCTTCCTATTATAATGGTATATAGTGTTCCGCTCGCCCGGCTTATGCGGGGTACTGCCATTCCCAAAGGGGTATCTGCCTTGATTATCGTGGTTTTGCTGGGGTTTCAGGGGAAAGAACTGCTCCATTCCTATCATACACGAACCTATGATTTGCAAAAGGCCGGACAATACCTGAAATCCTGCAACATCAAAGAAGGACTGGCTCTGGGTTCATGGGCTTCGGCGATAAACTGGGACACGGAGATCCGGGCTATTCCGGTTTGGAACCACTATTTTAACTGGGAAAATCCGGTTGAAACCTTCAAACCCCGCCTCGTCATTACCGAAACCAATGAAGCCGATGCAGAGCAGGCCTATTCTCAGCAACACATCGACCTGATGGCGCTCTCGGATTCGGTAAAGACCTTCACGCTCTGGCGTTATGAACTGCGGTGTTATTGGTTGAAGAATCCTTGAGAATTTGTAAAAACATTCAGGTACATCTGAAACTTTCCTCGTTTTTGTAAAAATATTCAGCTACACTTGAATTGAGCATATAAGTGCCTGGGATCTGGCTAAGAAATAATTATCCCGGGAACTATAAGTCAACAATTTCCTGACTTACGCCACAAAATGAAGAACGGCGCTGTAGCTGGCGTATCCGGTTTCTTCAACTTCGCCGTTTGGCCCGAAATAAGCACCTCCTTTTACGTTGTTGGCCAAAGCAGCTTTAATTCCCGGGAAGGCGGATTCGGATGTATCCGGACCGGGGAACATGTTGTAAAAGGCTTTGAAAACTTTCCATGAAAAATCGTTTTTCATCCGGCGGGTAAAATTCCGGTTCCCGGGTCCGGCATAGGCAGCCAGGGCAACACAGCTAACTTTCTGCATATCAAAAAGTTTCTGCAACTCATAGGTAAACAGCAAATTGGTCCATTTAAAACTGCCAATTTTATGTTTTTCCGAATTGTTATGACCACCGGACCGCATCATTTTCTCAAAATCTTTATCCTTCAGCTTATGCTCGCCAAGGCTCATATTAACAACCCGTGATTTTGGGGTATTGGCTAATTTGTTAACCAGTAAGGTGGTGAGAACAAAATGACCGGCATGGTCGCTATTGAAATGTTTGCCAAACTGTTTTGCGGATTCGGCACCGGGAATGGTCTGGGTATCGCCGATATTCATCAACACATCGAGCTGTTCATATTTTTCGTTGAAGGCTTTACCGAACTGCTGAATGGATTTGGGATCACGGAGATCGAGCGACATCACCTCGATTTTGGCTTCCGGTTTCTTCACCAGCATTTCAGCTTTAATCTTTTCACCGATCGTCAGATCCTTGCATGCAATAATGGTTTCGGCGCCATTCAATGCAAAGGCTTTAACACTTTCATAACCCAGAGAGCTGTCGCCTTCGGTTACAATCATTACTTTTCCACTTAGATTCGGGATGTGTGATGTAGTCCAGTTTTTCATTTTCAGGAAATTTTTGCCCGCAAAATTAGCGGATTCACGGCTACGAAAACCGTCAGTTTAAAATAGTTATCAAAAAAGTTATAAGCGTAATTCCGGCGAGCAAACGCTAAAAAATGAATTATAGTTTATCAAAAATCCTACTTTTTCTTTTTGAAGGGTTTCTTTTTCGGAACGGATTCCTCATCCTCCAGAAGCAGGGAACGCCAATCTT